>JAEXAH010000087.1 GCA_023458315.1 Pseudomonadota bacterium | reverse complement strand
CACGTTTGTCCGCAGGCATCTCAGCGGAAAGACGGGAACAGGCGGCGCCGCGTGGATGCCCGGATCAAGTCCGGGCATGACGGAAACGGTTGCTGGGCCAACAGACCCGCAAATCCGCGATGAACCTTTTTTGGGTCTTCGCGGATTTGCGGGGAAGGCATCGGCTGATGCCCGGGACGAGGCTTATACCATGTCCCGGTGATCGGAACCGATCACCGGGGCCCCTCAAGCGGCGGGCGCGGGCCATCCGGCCCGCTTGCCTTCCGCGGCATAAGCCGCGCGGCCCCTTGGGCCTAACCAAATCCCGATGAGTTTCACTCACCAGGATTTGCTATTACTCTTTCCAGAAGTTCGGCACGAACAGCACCAGCAGGATGAACATCTCCAGGCGGCCGAACAGCATGCCGCCCGCCAGCAGCAGCTTGGCCAGATCGGGCAGCGAGGCGAAGGTCGAGCCGGGGCCGATGATCTCGCCCAGGCCCGGCCCCAGGTTGGAGATGGCCGCCGCCGCGCCCGAAATGGCGGTCAGGAAGTCCAGGCCCAGGAAGCCCAGCAGCATGGACAGCACGGCGAAGCCCAGCACATAGACGAACAGGAAGCCCATGGCCGATTGCAGGATTTCCTGCGAAACCGGCTTGCCGTTGAAGGTGGCAACCTCGACGCCGTGCGGGCGCAGCAATTGGTGAAACTGCACGCGGGCGTTGGCGAACAGCAGGTTCAGACGGAACACCTTGATGCCCGCCGTGGCCGAACCGGCGCAACCGCCGACGAAGGTCAGGAAGAACAGGATGGCGGCGGGCAGGCCCAGCCAGTCGCTGTAATCGATCGTCACCAGACCGGTGCCGGTCATCACCGACACCACGGTGAAGGTGCCGTGGCGCAGCGCCGCCAGCGGGGTGAAGCCGCGTTCGATCAGCAGCCACAGCACCACCGCCAGCGACCCGGCGGCCATCAGGCCCAGATACCAGCGCACCTGCTGGTCGCGCAGGATGGTGCGCCAGCGGCCGCGCGCCAGTTGCGGGAACAGCAGATAGGGGATGCCGCCCAGCACCATGCCCATACAGGCGATCAGGTCGATGGTCGGGCTGTTGAAGCTGCCCAGCGAGGCGTCGGAGGTGCCGAAGCCGCCGGTGGAAATGGTGCTCATGGCGTGGACCAGGGCGTCGAAGCGCGGCATGCCCGCCGCCCACAGCGCCAGCGCCAGCGCCACCGACAACCCCACATAGACCTTGAGGATGGTGGCCCCCACCCGCAACGAACGGCGCAGGCCGCTGTCGCCGCCCTGGATACGGAAAATCTGCATGCCGCCGATGTTCAGCACCGGCAGCACCGCCACCGCCATGGCCATGATGCCGATGGCGCCCATCCAGTTCAGTTGCGCCCGCCACAGCAACAGGCCGGGCGGCAGGTGTTCCAGGCCGCTGATGACGGTGGACCCGGTCGAGGTCAGGCCGCTGGTGGCCTCGAAGATGGCGTCGGCGACGGACAGGCGCGCCTCGCCCAGCATCAGCGGCAGCGCCGCGAACAGGCAGGGCGCCAGCCAGCCCAATGCGGCGGCCAGATAGGTCTGGCGCACGCTCAGGGACTGGAAGCCGCAGCTCATGCCCAGCCACAGCGCGCCGCCCGCCACGGCGGTGATCAGCGCCGACAGCATGAACGCCTGCCATTCCTGGTGTCCGGCCATCAGGTCGGCCGCCGCCGGGGCGATCATGGACACCGCCAGCAGGCACAGGATGATGCCGACGATCTGAAGGACGGGGCGAAAGTCGATCATCCGCCTACTCCCGCCAGAACGATCGGGTGAACAGCACAAGCACCGTGAACAGTTCCAGGCGGCCCAGGATCATCTCGAACGCCATGATCCACTTGGCCGCTTCGGGAATGGATTTGAAATTGCCGGCCGGGCCGATGATCGGCCCCAGTCCCGGTCCCACATTGGCCAGCGCCTGGGCCGAGCCGGTGATGGCGCTGATCAGGTCCATGCCCGTCACCGTCAGCACCAGGGCGAACAGCGCGAAGGTCAGGAAGAACACCGCGACGAAGCCCAGCACCGAATCCAGGATGCTTTGCGCCAGCGGACGGCGGTTGAAATCCACCACGAAGATGCCGCGCGGGTGCAGCAGCCGCTTCAGGTGCACGCCCGCCAGCTTGAACAGCACCTCCCAGCGGAAGATCTTGACCCCGCCCGAGGTCGAGCCGGTGCAGCCGCCGATGAACAGCAGGATGAAGAACACGCATTGGGCAAAGCCGCCCCAGGCGTTGAAATCGCTCGAGGCGAAGCCGGTGGTCGTCACCACGCTGACCACGTTGAAGGTGGCATGGGTCAGGGCGTCGCCCGGCTCCATGTCGTTGACCGCCCATTGCCAGAATGCCAGCACCAGGGCGAAGAACGCCACGAAGTTCAGGAACCAGCGCACCTGGCTGTCCTTGAGGAACGGCCAGCGGCGATGCTTCCACGGGCTGACGAACAGGGTGAACGGCATGCCGCCCAGCAGCATGGCGACGATTGTCACCCATTGGGTCAGCGCCCCCCACTTGGCCAGCGACTGGTCCGAGGTCGAGAACCCGCCGGTGCCCAGGGCGGCGAAGGCGTGGCACATGGCCTCGAACGGCGTCATGCCGCTGAGCCACAATCCCAGACCGGCGGCGATGGTGAAGGTCAGATAGACCAGCAGGATCGAGCCGGACACCTGGGCGACACGCGGCTTGACCTTGTCGCTTTTGTCCGAGCTTTCCATCTTGAACAATTGCATGCCGCCGATGCGCAGGATCGGCATGATCGCCACCGCCATGACGATGATGCCGACGCCGCCCAGCCAGTTCAGCAGGGCGCGCCACAGCAGGATGCCCTTGGGCGCGTCGTCCAGGCCGGTGATCACCGTCGAGCCGGTGGTGGTGAAGCCGCTGGCCGCCTCGAAGAAGGCGTCGGCCAGGGACAGGTCGAACGACGACAGCGCAAAGGGCAGCGCGGCGAAGGCCGACAGCAGGTACCACACCGAAGCGGTCAGCAGGAACGCCTGGCGGGTGGTCAGTTGCGTGTGTTCCGCCGGGCGGGCGCCCAGCGCCATGATGCCGCCGACGAACAGGCAGATCAGCGCCGACACCACGAACACCCGCCAGTCGGAATCGCCCGATACCGCGTCGGCCAGGGCCGGAACGCCCATGGCGGCGGCCATGATGATCAGCAGGATGCCGTTGACGAAAACGACCGGCTTGAAGTCGATCACGCGTTCCATACCCCCGGATGCCGAAAGGACTATTGGCCCGCTTCGGGCGGACTGTCCAGCACTTCGTGGCGGGGCTATGATGGGGCATGACCACCGCGCCCCTGGATCATGCCGCATTGCGGCACCGCGCCCGGCGGGCGTTGGATCGCCTTGCCGCCTGCACCCTGTGTGCCCGACGCTGCGGCGCCGACCGCAATGCGGGTATCCGCCGCGCCACCTGCCAGACCGGTGCCGTGGCCCGGGTCGCGTCGGTCACGGCCGGGCGGGGGCTGCTGGCGGGGGCCGCCGACATCCTGTTTTCCGGCTGCAACCTGCGGTGCCTGGCCTGTTCCGCCGCCGCCGCCAGTTGGGGCGGCGAAGGCGAGGAACAGGACGTGGCCGCCCTGTTGTGCCGCCAGCAGGACCAGGGGGCGCGCATGGTGGTGCTGTCCAGCCCCAGCCACGTTCCGGCGCAGATCCTGGACGGGGTCGCGCGGGCGGTGGAGCGCGGCTTCGCCCTGCCGCTGGCCTGGGCCACCGGAAGCTATGACAGCCTGGACACCCTGGGGCTGCTGGATGGCGTGGTGGATTTGTATGTCGCCGATTTCAAGCATGGCGACGACGACGCGGCGCGGCTGTGCCTGGGGGTGGCCGATTATCCCCAGGTGGCGGCGGCGGCGGTGGCCGCGATGCACCGTCAGGTGGGGCCGCTGCGCCGCGACGGCGACGGCCGGGCGGTGGGCGGATTGCTGGTGCGCCATCTGGTGCTGCCCAACGCTCTGGCGGGCAGCGCGGCGGTGTTCGCTCGCCTGCCGCCGGGCACGGCGGTGCAAATTCTCGACGATTACCAGCCGCTGCACCGTGCGCCCCGTGCCCCCAAACTGAACCGCCGCCCCTCGGCGGACGAGGTGGCGGCGGCGAAGCAGGCGGCGCGGGATGCCGGAATGATGTTGGTCTAAGCGTTGGACAGGCCGCGGTTGCTGCCCTGGATCAGCGCCATGAATTCGCGGCGGGTGGCCGGGCTGGTGCGGAAGGCGCCCAGCATGCGGCTTGTCACCATGGTGACGCCGGGCTTGTGGACGCCGCGGGTGGTCATGCATTCATGCGCCGCCTCGATCACCACGGCGACGCCCTTGGGCTGCAACACCTCGTTGATGGTGTTGGCGATCTGGCTGGTCAGCTTTTCCTGGATTTGCAGGCGCTTGGCGAAGATCTCGACCACGCGCGCCAACTTGGAGATGCCGACCACCCGGCGGTCGGGCAGATAGGCCACGTGCGCCTTGCCGATGATCGGCACCATGTGGTGTTCGCAATGGCTTTCCAGGCGGATGTCGCGCAGCACGACCATTTCGTCGTAGCCGTCGGTTTCTTCGAAGGTGCGGTTCAGGATGTCCACCGGGTCCAGGTCGTAACCGGCGAAGAATTCCTCGTAGGCGCGGACCACCCGCTCGGGGGTGCCGACCAGTCCTTCGCGGTCGGGGTCGTCGCCCGCCCAGCGCAGCAGGGTGCGCACCGCTTCCTCGGCCTCGGTGCGGCTGGGGCGGCGCGCGGCGGCGGCGGCGCGCAATTCGGCGGGCAAGGTGATCTGGTCGCTCATGACTTTGTCCTGGTCCCGGTTGACACTTTGTCGCTTCCGGCATGTGGCGACGGCGGGGTGGGATTGCAACCCGGTCAGTTCAGGCGGTGAACCTCGTGCGGGCTGTCCAGCGAAAAGGCCGGAATGCCCACGTCGAAGGTCTGGCCGTCGCCGGTTTCCATCTGATAGCTGCCCATCATGATCCCCGACGGCGTGCTCAGCGGCGTGCCGCTGGTGTATTCGTAGCTGCCGCCCGGTTCCAGGACCGGCTGTTCGCCGACCACGCCCGCGCCCTGCACTTCCTGCATGCGGCCCAGGGCGTCGGTGATCTTCCAGTGGCGGTGCATCAGTTGCACCGTTTCCTCGCCGCGATTCTCGATGCGCACGCGGTAGGCCCAGACATAGTGGTTCTCGGCCGGCGAGGACTGGTCCTCAAGGAACATGGGGTGGACCGTGACGGTGATGCCGCGGGTGGTCTGGCTGTACATGGATCGCACTTCCGAACGAACGAAAACCAGTGCGGCGTGCCGCACGAACGAAACCCGGTGCGGCGGGGGCCGCACCGGGTGAATATTAGACCGCTTTCAAATGAAATCCACCTGCCTGTCGGTCAGCCCTGTAACTCAAGCCGCAGGGCTCAGCCCTGCAAGGCCAGCCGCAGGTCGTCGATCAAATCGTCGGCGTCCTCCAACCCCACCGACAGGCGCAGCAGGCCCTGGGTGATGCCCTGGGCGGCCTTTTCCTCGGGGGTCAGGCGCTGGTGGGTGGTGGTCCAGGGGTGACAGGCCAAGCTTTTGGCATCGCCCAGATTGTTGGAAATGTCGATCACCTCCAACCCGTCCAGCAGCTTGTAGGCGGCGTCCTTGCCGCCCTTCAGCTCGAACGCCACCACGCCGCCATAGCCGCACATCTGGCTTTTCGCCAGGGCATGCTGGGGGTGGCTTTCCAGGCCGGGATACAGCACGCGGGCCACTTCGGGCCGATTTTCCAGGAACTGGGCGACCTTCAGGGCGTTGGCGGCGTGGCGTTCGACCCGCAGGTCCAGCGTCTCCAGCCCCTTCAGCAGCAGCCAGGCGTTGAACGGCGACAGGGCCGGGCCGGTGTGGCGCAGATACGGCCCCAGCACGTCGTTGCAGAACTCGGCCGAGCCCAGGATGGCGCCGCCCAGGCAACGGCCCTGGCCGTCGATGTGTTTGGTGGCGGAATAGACCACCACGTCGGCGCCCAGGCGCAGCGGCGCCTGGAAGATCGGGGTGGCGAAGACGTTGTCCACCACCAGACGGCCGCCCGCCTTGTGGGTCAGCTCGGCGACGCGGGCCAGATCGACGATTTCCAGGGTCGGGTTGGACGGCGTTTCCAGGAACACCACCTGGGTCGGCCTGGACAGCGCCGCTTCCCATTGGGCCGGGTCGGTGCCGTCGATGAACTCGACCTCGATGCCGAAGCGCGGCAGCAGCTCGCCGATGATCCAGGTGCACGACCCGAACAGGGCGCGCGGCGCCACCACCCGGTCGCCCGCCCGCAATTGACACAGCAGGGCGGCATGCACGGCGGCCATGCCCGACGCCGTGGCGCGGCAGGCTTCGGCCCCTTCCAGGGCGGCCAGCCGTTCCTCGAACACCGCCACAGTGGGATTCTTGAAGCGGGAATAGACCATGCGGTCGCGGGTGCCGTCGAAGCTCTCCTCCGCCTCCTGGGCGCTGCCGTACATGTAGCCCGAGTTCATGAAGATGGCTTCGCTGGTCTCGGAAAAGCCGGTGCGCGACAGGCCGGCGCGCACCTGGCGGGTGCGCAGGCGCAGCGGACGGTCGGTGGGAGTGCTCTTGGTCATGGTCGCCCCTTTCCTGGCAGGCATGCGGACACAAAAATACCCCGACCGGGGCGGATCGGGGCCTGGCATGCCAAGCTCGGAACCTCTTTAGCGTTTATTTTTATCGTGGCCGCAAGCCGGTCGGTCAAATCACCACGTTTTCAAGACATAACGCCGCCGGGGCGCGGGCGTCAAGCACGGCAAGCCCCTATTTTTCGTATGAAGGTTCCGCGAAAAGCGCCGGGTGGCGCTTGAGGTAGGACCGGTTGCGGGGGTATGTTGCAATGCAGCACGTCCTTTACCCCGGAAGGAACATCATGGACGCTAACCTGAAGCCTTACCAAACCGTCACCAAGCTGGATCTGACCGGCAAGAAGGGGCTGGTGGTCGGCATCGCCAACGACCAGAGCATCGCCTATGGCTGCGCCAAGCACTGCCGCGCCTATGGCGCCGAACTGGCCGTCACCTATCTGAACGAAAAGGCGGAAAAGTGGGTGCGCCCGCTGGCCGAGGGGCTGGACGCGCCGATCTTCATGCCCATGGACGTGCAGAAGGAAGGCGAGATGGAGGCGGTGTTCGCCGAGATCGAGAAGACCTGGGGCAAGCTGGATTTCGTCATTCACTCCATCGCCTTCGCCAGCCGCGAGGATTTGCACGGCCGCGTGGTCGATTGCTCGCGCGAGGGGTTCATGCAGGCCATGGACGTGTCGTGCCATTCCTTCATGCGCATGGGCAAGCTGGCCGAGCCGCTGATGACGGACGGCGGCTGCCTGATGACCATCTCGTTCTACGGCGGCCGCAAGGTGGTCGAGCATTACAACGTCATGGGTCCGGTCAAGGCGGCTCTCGAGGCCAGCACCAAGTACATGGCCGCCGAACTGGGTGAAAAGGGCATCCGTGTCGTGGCGCTGTCGCCCGGCCCGCTCAAGACCCGCGCCGCCTCGGGCATCGACCATTTCGACGAACTGATGGAAGCCGCCGCCGCCAAGGCGCCGACCCACCAGTTGGCGACCATCGACGATTGCGGGTCCTTCGCCGCCTATCTGGTCAGCGACCTGGCCCAGTCGGTGACGGGAACCACCCTGTTCGTGGATGGTGGCTACCACATCGTCGGGTGATGTGTGTCGCCTTGGCGAAAGGGCGCGGTGCAAGCCGCGCCCTTTTTCGTGTCCGCTCAGCGGTTCCGCCACGCCACGCCCAGGGTGCGCGACAGGTGCAAATCCCGTTGCAGGCGGTCCAGGCGGGCATCGGTCAGGGCGGCCCGGGCGGGCAGGCGCAGGCGGTGGCTGGCGGTCTGGGCGCGGGTGTCGGCGGCCATGCGTTGGAACAGCCGCGCCCGCTGCGGCGCCGCCACCAAGCAGGCGGCGGGGTCGGCGGGTGGGATGGGGCCGTCATAGCGGCGTTCCAGGGCGTCACGATGGTCGAACATCATGCGTCCATTAGAACATAATGCGAACAAAAAGTCGAGGTGCTACTGGCTGGCCCACAGGATGCGCGCGACCCAGGCCACGTCCTCGGTGGCCAGGCTGCGGCCCTGGTGGGCGGGATTCAGCGAGGCCAGTTCGATGCGCTTGGCGGTTTGGCGGATCAGTTGTTTGACCATCACCTCGCCCTCGACGGTGCGCACCACCACCCGGTCGCCCCGCCGCACCGAGGCCGAGGGCGAGACGATGACGCGGTCGCCGTCGCGGTACAGCGGCTCCATGCTGTCGCCCGACACTTCCAGCGCATAGGCGTTGGGGTCGCCCACCTCGGGGAACGGGATCTCGTCCCACGATCCGCCCACCGGATAGCCGGCGTCGTCGAAATAGCCGCGGTCGCCCGCCTGGGCGAAGCCGATCAGCGGCAGGTGCGAGGCGCCGCGCCGGTCCGGCGGTGCCTCGATATGGCCCAGCAGGTCGGACAGCGAGGCGCCGGTGGCGTCCAGAACCTTGGACACGCTTTCGGTGGAGGGCCAGCGCGGCTTGCCCTCACGCGTGATGCGCTTGCTCTTGTTGAAGGTGGTGGGGTCCAGTCCGGCGCGACGCGCCAGCGCGGACGGGGTGAGGCCATGGTCGCGGGCCAGGGCATCGATTGCGGCCCAGATATCGGCGTGCTTCAGCATGGGAAGATCGTCTCGCAATCGTTGGTTTCGGTCAGCAGGAATATCAGCCTACGACCCTTGACTCAATGCCCGCTGTTCCGGCATCTATGTTCACTAGATGTTCTAGTTGAGGAGGTATCGCCATGCGTGTGGGCAAGTTCGCGCCGAGGCCGCTGAGCGAGCGCCCGGCCGAGCCGTTCGCTTCGGCCGAGGAGGCGTGGCTGTGGTTCTCGCGCTGTCAGATGGCGCGGATCGAGGGGGTGCGTTTCACCGCCGACCAGGGTGACGTGGGGCGCCCCTGCGATCCCGACGACATCTATCGCGCGGTGCTGTTCCTGCGGCGCAACCGGGTGCTGGGCGAGCGCCATATCACGGTGCTGGGGCGCTTCGGTTGCCGTCTGATGCCGCCAGATCCCTGGGCTGGCGATACCCGATCCGACGCCGAGGCGTGGAGCGAGGCGCTGGACCGCCTGACGCCGACCTTGCAGCGCAAGGGCATCGTGGCATGAGCGCGCCCGGCGTTGTTCCCGGCTGGCGCCGCGCCCTGGTGGTGTTCAGCGGTGCCGCCGATCTGTGGTGGCTGCGGCTGCTTCGCCCCGGCTTTCGCCATTGCTTCGTCGCCCTGCAATATGACGGCGGCTGGGTGGTGATCGATCCGCTGTCCCACTACACCGCCATTGCCCATGTTCCTGTCGCTCAGGAATTTGATCTTCCTGGCTGGTATCGTCAGCACGGCATGTTGGTCGTGGACGCGCATTTTGTTTCTCCTAACCGGAGAGTGCTTCCGATTCGTCCCTACTCCTGCGTCGAGTGCGTCAAGCGGATCCTGGGAATTCGGGCCGGTTTCGTGCTGACCCCCTGGCAGCTTTATCGCTATCTGAACAAAAGCGGAACTTTTTCTGTTGACGTCTCCGAATGTGTGGGTATATAGTCATTTTCATCAACGCCAGAACTGCGTCTGAAGCCCGGCTGAGCAACGCTCCAGCCGGGCTTCTCCGTTTTGCGGCAAATCGGTTCAAATTCCTGAAATGGAGGTTCCCATGGGCGGCTTCTTCGGCGGCTCCGCGCCCGCACCCGCGCCCTATGTCCCCCCGGTGGCGGCCACCGACCCCGAGGCGGAAGCGCGCAAACAGCGCGAGGAAATCATGGCCCGCAACCGGCGCGGCCGGGCGGGCATGGTCGCCACCTCGGAACGCGGCGTGCTCGACCCGGTGGCCCCGGCGGCGGCCAAGCCGGGCAAGACCCTGTTGGGGGAATGATCATGAGCGACACCCCCAAGCCCGCATCGGGCGACGGCAGCCTGTTGGGGCCGGACCGCGACCCCGGCCAGTTGCTGAAACGCTATGCCAAGGCCCGCCAGCGCCGGTCGGTGTGGGAGGCCCATTGGCAGGAATGCTATGATTACGCCCTGCCGCTGCGCGACGCGGTGCTGCACCAACCGGTGCCCGGCGAGAAAAAGGGCGACCGCCTGTTCGACGGCACCGCGCCCGACGCGGTGGACCAGTTGGCGGCCAGCCTGTTGTCGGAACTGACGCCGCCCTGGGCGCAGTGGTTCGGCCTGGCGGCGGGCGCCGATTTGTCGCCCGAGGAACGGGATCAGGCGGCGCCGGTGCTCGACCGGGTGGGGGCGGTGCTGCAATCCCATTTCGACCGCTCCAATTTCGCGGTGGAAATGCACCAATGCTATCTGGACGTGGTCACGGGCGGCACCGCCTCGTTGCTGTTCGAGGAAGCGCCGCCCGGCGAGCCGTCGGCCTTTCGCTTCGCCGCCGTGCCCCTGGGCCAAGTGGTGATGGAGGAGGGGGTGGACGGTCGCCTGGACACCACCTTCCGTCGCTCGGAACTGACCCTGGCGGCGCTGCGTGCCCGCTTTCGCGGCGCCACCCTGCCGCAAAGCCTGCTCAAGAAGGCCGAGGACGATCCCGATCTGCGCATCGCCGTGGTCGAAGCGGTGGTGCCGTCGGCCAACGGCCATTTCTACCGCTACGCCGCCGTACTGGAGGAAGAGGCCGACGACGAGGCGTTGCTGGCCGAAGGCCGGTTCGAGCAAAGCCCGTTCATCAATTTCCGCTGGCTCAAGGCGCCGGGTGAAACCTATGGCCGCTCGCCGGTCATGAAGGCGCTGCCCGACATCAAGACCGCCAACAAGGTGGTGGAACTGGTGCTGAAGAACGCCACCATCGCCGTCACCGGCATCTGGCAGGCCGATGACGACGGCGTGCTCAACCCCGCCAACATCAAGCTGGTGCCTGGCACCATCATCCCCAAGGCGGTGGGCTCGGCGGGCCTCAAGCCGCTGGACGCGCCGGGGCGGTTCGACATCTCGCAACTGGTGCTGGACGATCTGCGCGGCCGCATCCGCCATGCCTTGCTGGCCGACAAACTTGGTCAGCCCGACGCGCCGCGCATGACCGCAACCGAGGTTCTGGAGCGATCGGCGGAAATGGCCCGCCTGCTGGGGGCCACCTATGGCCGCCTGCAATGCGAATTGCTGACGCCGTTGATCCTGCGGGCGGTGGCCATCCTGCGCCGCCGGGGGGAAATCCCCGATTTGCTGGTGGACGGCCACGCGGTGGATTTGCAGTACAAATCGCCGCTGGCCCAGAACCAGGCGCAGCGCGACGCCATGAACACCCTGACCTGGCTGTCGTCCCTGGGGCAATTGGGACCGGCCGGGGCGCAGGTGGTGGACGCGGCGGCGGCGGCGCGCTGGCTGGGCCGGGTGTTCAACGTTCCGGCCGAATTGATGGTGCAACCCAACGCGGGAGGCGGCGATGGCCGATGATTCCGGCTGGACCTGGTTCGAACCGCCCCAGGCAACGCCCGGCGATGACCAGCGCCTGCGTCTGGCGCGGCTGTTCGCCCGCCTGTTCAGCGGCGCCGACGGCGAAACCGCCCTGGCCTATCTGACCCAGATCACCACCGAACGCTGCCTGGGGCCGGATGCGTCCGATGCCGCCCTGCGCAGCCTGGAGGGGCAGCGCCAGTTGGTGTTGCACCTGCAATCCCTGATCCGCACCGGCCGCGAGGGCGGCCTTCACGTCTAGGAGTTGGAACAAATGATGTACGAAGATTCCCTCGATCCGCACGAACCGGAATTGGGCAGCCCCGGCGTGCCCGAGAAATTCCGCGATCCGCGCACCGGCGCCGTCCGCGTCGACGCCCTGCTGGGCGCCTATCTCGAGCTTGAGCGCCGCATGCATTCCATGGTGCGGGTGCCGGGCGCCGAGTGCAGCGACGAGGAACGCTGCGCCTTTCATCGCGCCCTGGGCGTGCCCGACAGCCCCGACGGCTACCAGATCGCCAGCCGCCACGAATTGCTGAGCCCCGACCCCGAGGTCAACCGCCGCCTGCACGCCGCCGGGTTCACCCCGGAACAGGCGCAACTGGTCTATGATCTGGCGCATGATTGCATGCTGCCCGCCATGGCCAACATGGCCAGCGAATACGACATGCGCCGTCATCTCGACCGCCTGAAGGACCATTACGGCGGCGACGCCCGCTGGTCGGAAACCGCCCGCCAGGTTTCGGCCTGGGGCAAGGCCAACCTGCCGGACGAGGTCTACCAGTCGCTGTCCCGTTCCCCCGAAGGCGTCATGGCCATGGAACGCATGATGGCGTCGGGCGAGCCCGGTCTGGGCAAGGCGGCGGCGCCCAAGGACGAGGCCCCGGACGAAGCCGAACTGAAGCGCATGATGCAGGACCCGCGCTATTGGAAGAAACGCGACCCGGCCTTCATCGACAAGGTGTCGTCCGGCTTCCGCCGTCTGTACGGCGAATAGGGCAAAAGGAAAGGTTCTTCGCGGAATTCCGGGGAAATGCTCGTCATGGCCGGGCTTGACCCGGCCATCCACGTTTGTCCGCAGGCAGCGTATCGGAAAGAAGGGAGCAGACGGTGCCGCATGGATGCCCGGATCAAGTCCGGGCATGACGTAAACGGTTGGGCGGCAACCTTCCCCGCGAATCCGCGAAGGCCAAAAAGAAAACCCCTCTTCCGCCGGGCGGAAGAGGGGTTTTCGGAACGCGTGGCCTCAGCGGCGCAGGTCGTTGAGGTTCTCGACGCCCAGGCGGCGCAGCGACTCGGTCTTTTCCAGGGCGCGGCGCACGGAATCCGACGCTTCGTCGATCATCTTGCGCAAATCGTCCACATAGCGGCGCATGGTGTCGGACACCGTGCGGAATTCCTTTTCGTGGACACCGGCGGCGGCGGCCTCGATGGCGATGTTGGTGGCGATGGAGTCGGACTGGCTCACCACCTCCTCGACGCCATGGGCGCGGCGCGACAGGTCTTCGACGTTGGTGGACAGCACGTCCAGCTTTTCCACCAGCGACTTCATGGTGTCGGCGAAGGTGGAATTGTCGCTGCCCGAGCTTTCCTCGATCTCGCGCAGATGCTTCAGCTCGCTTTCGATCTGCTCGGACAGGGCGTCGGTGCGCACGCGCTGCTGGTTCATCTCGCCACGGATCTGGGCCAGGCGGTTGACCAGTTCGCGGGTGTACTGGGTCAGGGCGCGCACGGCGCGGCCCTTGTCACCGGCGCGGCCGGCCGCCAGTTCGGCGTTCAGCGACAGGATGCGCAGGTTTTCCGCCAATTCGTCCAGTTCGCCGAAGGCATGGAACGCCCGGCGGCAATCGGACAGCAGCGCGCTGGCGCGGGCTTCGATGCGTTCGGTGCGCAGCGTGCCGCTGGTGGAACGAGTGGCTTGCACAGTCTCGGTCATGACGTTCCCTGAATCCCTTGCCGCCCGGGGAAATAGTGCCGCTGATCATAACCATTTTCCCCGCAGGCGACAGTGGGAATTTTCGTGATCTCTTGGCGCTCCGGCCGCTTTTGCGGCCGTCGAGCGCCGCCGCCCTTCGCGCGCCTTTCCTCTCGGCGCCGCGAAGGGCGGCGCCCTTGCCTTTCATTCCTTCGCGTCCGCCGGAGAACCGGGCCGCCCGGCCCGGCGGGCGCCAGCACGTCCCCCGCGGCGGCCCCTGGGCCAGAACCGTGTGGCGACGCGCGCTTTCTCAACACAACCAAAGGACCGCAATCATGTCCGTTTCCGTGATCAACAGCTATTCCAAGGATTACGGCGCCCAGGTGCATGCCGCCTTCCAGCGCCAGGGTTCCAAGCTGCGCAACACCGTGCGCACCCGCAACAACGTGACCGGCGCCATCGCCGTGTTCCAGAAGGTGGGCAAGGGCGCCGCCAGCACCAAGGCCCGTCACGGCAAGGTGCCGGTGATGAACGTCGATCACCAGACCGTCGAATGCCAGTTGTACGATTATTACGCCGGCGACTGGCTGGACAAGCTGGACGAACTGAAGATCGAGCACGACGAACGCGCCGTCCTGGTCAACGCCGGCGCCTATGCCCTGGGCCGCAAGACCGACGAACTGATCATCGCCGAGCTGGACAAGTCCACCAACCACGCGCTGGACGCCACCACCGGTCTGACCAAGGAAAAGGTGCTGGCCGCCTTCGAGATGCTGGGCGAGGCCGACGTCCCCGACGACGGCGAACGCACCGCCATCGTCGGCTGGAAGCAATGGTCGGAACTGTTGCAGATCGACGAGTTCTCGGACGCCGATTATGTCGGTTCCGAGGATCTGCCGTGGAAGGGCACCCAGGCCAAGCATTGGCTGGGCACCCTGTGGATGCCCCATTCCGGCCTGACCAAGTCGGGCAACGTGCGCCGCTGCTTCTGGTTCCACAAGACCGCCATCGGCCACGCCATCGGCTCGGAAGTGAAGTCCGAGATCACCTATCACGGCGACCGCGCCGCCTGGTTCATCAACAACATGATGAGCCAGGGCGCCGCCCTCATCGACCCGGCGGGCATCGTCAGCCTGCGCTGCCTCGAATCGTAAGGAGAAACCTTCCATGGCCTATCAGTCCAAGGATCTTTCGGTGCTGGCCTACGCCAACGGCTTCACCCTGTGGCACTACGCCACCGCCGACGCCGCCGACGCCGTCGACGGCGCCGGTTACTTCAACGCCGCCGCCGACATGCTGCGCGTCGGCGACATCATCATCGCCAACGTCGAAAACGCCACGACCCCCAAGGCCGGCCTGTTCCTGGTGTCCCAGGCGGCGTCCGGCGTGGTCGACGTCAACGACATGACCCAGATCGGCGCGGCCAACGCCCGCTGATCCGTGTCTTCCGCAAGGGCCGGGTTCCGGATGGAGCCCGGCCCTTGCGCTTTCCAGAAGGAGTTTCGCCATGGCGCTGTCGGCCATCGCGCTGTGTTCGCGCGCGCTGTTGAAAATCGGTGCCGCCACCATCGCCTCGTTCGACGAGGGTTCGGCCGAGTCCGAGGTGGCGGCCAATCTGTATCCGTCGCTGCGCGATGCGCTGCTGTCGGCCCATCCGTGGAACTTCGCCACCGGCCAGATCAGCCTGCCGCGTCTGGCGGCGTCGCCGCTGGCCGATTACGCCAACGCCTTTCAATTGCCCGCCGATTTCCTGCGGGCGCTGTCGGCGGGCATCGGCGGCCAGGGCTATGGCGTGCCTTATCGCATCGCCGAAAGCCGTCTGCATTGCGATGCCGACGACATCGTCCTGACCTATGTGTTCCGCCCGGACGAGATGGCCTTTCCGCCGTTCTTCGATCAGGCGCTGATCGCCCGGCTGGCCGCCGAGTTCTGCATTCCGCTGACCGAAAGTTCGACCCGCGCCGAACTGCTGTACAAGCTGGCCGAGGACGAATTCCGCCGCGCCAAGCTGGCCGACGGCCAGCAGGACACCCCCCAGGCCATCAGCCATTTCCCGTTGGTGGAGGTGCGGTCATGACCGTGACGCTGACCAAGACCAATTTCACGGCGGGCGAGCTCAGCATGGACATGCTGGGGCGCGGCGACCTGACGGCCTATGCCAATGGCGCGTTGCGGCTGCGCAACGTGGTCATCGCCCCGGTGGGCGGCGTGTCGCGCCGTCCCGGGCTGCGGCATGTGGACATGGCGCGCGGCCCCGGCCGTCTGATCGCCTTCGAGTTCAACACCGAGCAGACCTATCTGCTGGTTCTGACCGACGGTCGGGTGGACGTCTATGCCGACGGCGTGCATGTGGCGGATTTCGCCAGCCCGTGGACCGCCGCGCAGGTGCGGCAACTGCGCTGGAGCCAGACCGCCGACACCTTGCTGGTGGTCCACCCCGAGGTCAGCCCACGCAAGATCACCCGCACGTCGCACAGCGACTGGACCATCGCCGAGTGGAGCTTCTACGCCAAGGATGACGTGATCCATCAGCCCACCCACAAATTCGCCGACGACGACGTGACGCTTCAGGCGTCGGCCACCTCGGGCAGTGTGACGCTGACCGCCTCGGCGGCGGTGTTCCAGGCCGGGCATGTGGGCAAGCGCTTTCGCATCAAGCAGAAGGAAGTGGAGATCACCGCAATCGCCTCGGCCACCTCGGCCACGGCGACGACCAAACAAAGTCTGGTGGACGTCGCCGCCACCACCGATTGGGAGGAACAGGCGTTTTCGTCCTTGCGCGGTTGGCCGGTGTCGGTGTGCTTCCACCAGGACCGGCTGGTGATCGGCGGCTCGCGCGATTTGCCCAACCGGTTGTGGATGTCGCAATCCTCGGATTTGTTCAATTTCGACCTGGGGGACGGCGACGACGACCAGGCCATCGAATTCGCCCTGCTGTCCGATCAGGTCAACGCCATCCGCGCCGTGTTCTCGGGCCGCCATTTGCAGGTTTTCACCTCGGGCGCCGAATGGATGGTGTCGGGCGATCCGCTGACCCCGTCCAATATCCAGTTGACCCGGCAGACCCGGGTCGGCTCGCCGGTGGACCGCCAGGTGCCGCCGCGCGACGTGGACGGCGCCACCCTGTACGTGTCGCGCGGCGGCACCGATCTGCGCGAGTTCCTGTATGCCGACGTGGAACAAGCCTATCAGTCCACCGATCTGGCCATGCTGGCCAAGCACCTGATGGTGAATCCGGTGGATCAGGATTACGATTCGCGCCGCCGCCTGTTCCATGTGGTGATGGGCGACGGCTCGTTGGGGACCGTGACCATCTATCGCACCGAGAAGGTGACGGCCTGGACCCGTCACGCCACCGACGGCGCCTTCCGCTCGGTGGCGGTGGTGGAGGGCGAGGTCTATGTGCTGGTCGAACGGGCGGCGGGCACCATGGTCGAGCGTTTCGACGATTCCCTGTCGCTGGACGCCGCGCTGACCGGCACCGCCGAGACGGCCAAGACCATCTGGAACGGCCTGGATCACCTGGAGGGATGCACGGTGCGCATCCTGGCCGATGGCGGTGCGCTGGAAGAGGCGGTGGTGTCCGATGGCGCCGTCACCCTGCGCGAACCGGCGCGCGAGGTGCAGGTGGGACTGCCCTATGCCCACGAGATCGCGCCGCTGCCGCCGGTGGTGCAGATGGGGGCGGGGGCCGGGCCGGGGGCGGTGATGCGGCTGATCCGGGCGCATTTCCGCCTGTTGGACACCAAGGCGTTGCACATCGACACCGGCAAGGGGCTGACCCCCATCCCCTTCCGCCGCTTCGGCCGCCACCTGTTCGACTCGGCGCCGCCCACCTTTTCCGGCGACGTGCAGATCCGGGCCATCGGCTGGCGGCGCGACGCCTTTCAACCGCTGTGGCGCATCAGCCAGGACGTGCCGCTGCCCTGCACCGTGCTGGCGGTGGCGACCGAAATGAAGGTCGCCAGCTAACGGGAGAACATAACATGACCGAACATCTTCAGATCAACGATGTGGCGCCGCGCATCCAGTACGATTGCGACGGCGTCCAGGCCGCCTTCATCTTTCCGTTCGTGGTGTTCCGCGCCACCGACCTCGAGGTCTGGCAGGACGGCGTCCGGGTGAATGGCGGCTTCGCGGTGTCGGGGGCGGGCATCTCGGGCGGCGGCAGCGTGCTGTTCACGGTGCCGCCGCCCCAGGGCAGCAGCCTGACGCTGCGCCGCCGCGTGGCGCTGGAACGCACCAGCGATTTCCAGACCGACGGCATCATCCGCGCCAAGACCCTGAACGACGAACTGGATTATCAGGTCGCGGCGGTACAGCAGGTGGCCGACGATCTGTCGCGCTGCCTGAAGCGGCCGTTCACCAGTCGCGCCACCGCCGACCTCAGCCTGCCCGAGCCCCAGGCGGGGCGGGCGCTGAAATGGAACGACGACGGCAGCGGGCTGGTCAACAGCACGGTCGATCCCGACGCCGTGGTGGTGGTCGAGAACGCCGTCGCCGTGGTCCAGGCGCTGTCGCGGCAGGTGGAAAGCGATGCCGCCGCCGCCACCGCCGCCCAGGCCGAGGCCATCAGCCAGTCGGCGGCGGCCCGCGACTTCGCCCGGATGGCCCAGGACGCCCTGGGGATCAGCTATCGGCTGGCGGGCCTGCGCTTCGACCCGGCGACCGACACCTTGCGCCTGTCCCTGGTGGAAGACGGGCCGGTCGATCCCACGGCCTTCGACGCTGTGACCATGCTGCCCAGCGGGGGCGAACTGGTCCTGGACGACGACACCACCCTGCATCTTCACCTCAACGCCTGAAGGGAAACCTTGCCATGATCGATGTCACCTTGGGTCGCCTCGGCTATGCCGAACGCGGCCTGTTCTCGGACCTCGCCAGTTACGCGCCGCGCGACGTGGTGACGTTCCAGGGCAGCACCTATCGCTGCCTGGTTGCCGCCGCCGCCGGGGAAAGCCCGGCCAGCCATCCCGAAAAATGGCTGGTGATGGCGCGCGGCACCCTGTCCGCCTATGCGCGCAAGGGCGATCTGCTGACCTTTGGCGGCAGCGATGTGCAAAGCGTGCCGGTGGGCAAGCCCGGCCAGTTGCTGGGCGTGCGCGACGATCTGCCCGTCTGGCTGTCGTCGCCGTCGCGCGTCGGCGCCGGTGTGCGCAAGCTGGCCTACAATCCGCTGGGAAGTTCGGTGTCCTATGGCGGGCTGCCGGTGATCATGACCGACGGCTCCGTCAAGATGTGGGGCGCGTCCACGGTCCTGTCGGTGGGCGACTACAACAACAGCAACCTGGTCAATCCGCAGACGGTGGCCTTTGATCCCGTCAATCCGCCGACCCTGCCCGTGGAGCAGGTCGTCAGTTGCTATCACAGCTCGTATGCCCTCGACAAAGCGGGCCGGGTCTATGCCTGGGGCGGCAACGCCAACGGCCAGTTGGGCCAGGGCGACAGCGTCAACCGGGCGGTGGCCACCCAGATCAACTGGTTCGTGCAGCAGGGCATCACCATCGCCGAGATCGTGGTGCCGCGCGAAGGCGGCGTCGCCATTGCCGCCGGTTCGGTGTTCTTCCGCACCACCGACGGCCGGGTCTATGGCTGCGGCTACAATGCCTACGGCCAGTTGGGCAACGGCACCACCGCCAACAGCTCGTTGCCGGTGCGCTGCGGCACCATCTCCGGCATCACCAAGCTGTACGCCAGCGCCCAGGACATGTGCTCGGTCTATGCCGTGGACGAAACCGGCCGCCTGTATGTCTGGGGCTGCAACATCACCGGCCAGCTTGGTCTGGGCGACACCGTCAACCGTCTGGCCCCGATTCTGGTGCCCAATATCACCAAGGTGGTCAAGGTGGCCTGCACCGCCGGCAATTCCAGCACCACCTATGTGGGCGACACCGCGGTCCTGACCAGCGACGGCGCGCTTTACGTGTGCGGCTGGAACGGCCAGGGGGCGCTGGGCCTGGGCGACACCGTGACGCGTCCCGCCTTCGTCAAGCTGGAAACCACCGCCTTCACCCCCGCCGACATGGAATTGTTCGGCGGCTATTACGACAGCCTGTGGGTCATCGACACCAATGGGCGGCTGTGGGCCTGCGGCAGCAACAATTATGGGCAATTGGGCCTGGGTGATGCCGCCAACCGCACGGCGCCGGTTCAGGTGTCGGCCCTGTCCCCCGACGGCAAGGTGGTGCGGATCAAGGGCGGCGGCGGCCAATGCGGCGCCAACACCTATGTTTTCGCCGTGCTTCAGGATGCCGACGGCCGTCTGTGGGCGGCCGGTTACAACGGCGCCGGTCAACTGGCGGTGGGCGACGTGGTCGCGCGAAACCGCTTTTCGCGCCTGCTGGGGGCGGGCGGCACCGAAACCATGGGCATCGTCGACTACACCACCGGGGGCTACGGCTCTTACGGCAGGGTGTGGGTTCTGACCGCCGACGGCCGGGTCTGGGCGGCCGGTGACAACACCAATTACAGCCTGGGCAGCCAAAGCGGCAATCCGCACGTGGAAGCCCGGCTGTGTGAAGTCCTGTTCTGACGCGAGGTGCGAAATGCCGACCCTGATTTCCTTTCCCATCGAAACCCCTGTCGCCTTCCCCACCGAGGCCCCGGCCTTTCCCCTGCATCTCGGCGACGTGGCCGGGCGGCGTTACCTGTCGCTGCCCGACGGCATGGCGGTTCCGGTCGCCGTCGGGCTGCGGGTGCATTCCGAGCGGTTGGAGGACGGCGTGCGCCGCGCGCTGATCGCCGTCCGCGAGATCGATCGCGCCTGCCAGATCCGCATCCGCGAGCGGTATTCGGTCGAGGACGAACTGAGCGCCCTGCGCACCGGCGATGCCGAGGTGCTGGCCTATGTCGGTCAATGCGTGGACGAGGCCCGCGCGGCCAAGGCCGCCCTGGGCGTGCTGTAGCGGGGATGGGCATGTCCGACGACACGGATGCCCTGCGCGCCGCCGTTCGGTCGCAATTGCCGCCCCGCGTTCACGCCGCCCTGGACGGCTATCGCCGGTTCACCGCCGAGGAGCCGCCCGCCGATGCCAAGGGCTTCGCCGTCTGGCACGCGGCGGCCAAGGCGGCCCTGGCCCATGTGGAAACCCTGGTGAAGCTGGTGCGCTGGGCCGACGGCCCGGCCGTGCCCGCCGAACCGGCCGATGACGGGCTCGAGGATCTGCTGGGGCAGGCCCGGCGGGCGCTCGACCATTATCCGGACGACGGGGACGACGACTGACGCCGTCCCCGCCGATCCCGTTTTCCCAGGCCGCCGGAATGGTTCCGGCGGCCTTTTTCATGAAAGGACACAGTATGACCTGCAAGATCAATCACAGCGGCGACGGCGAAACCGTCTCGTTCTCGTTCCCGTTCTTCATCCCGGCCAAGACCGCGCTGGAAGTGCGGGTTGGCGGCGCCATCCGCGCCGAGGGCTTCAACATCGTCGGCGCCGCCTGTCCCGAGGGCGGCAAGGTGGTGTTCGATGCCCCGCCCGCTTTGGGCGAGCAGGTGTCGCTGCGCTATCGCGGCGGCGTGTCCGCCACCGTGGACGACGCCACCTTCGGCCATCTGGCCGACAAGCTGGTGGGCGGCGCCAACGTCACCGTCACCACCGAAACCCTGGACGGCGGCGTGCAACGTCTGCGCATCGACGGTGCCGCCAACACCTTCGACCAGGATACCGCCGACGGCCTGTATCTGGCCAAGTCGGCCAATCTGTCGGACGTGATCAACAAGGATGCGGCCCGCGCCAATCTGGGCGTCACCGCCGCCATCTCGGCGGTGGAAACCTCGCTGAGCAACGCGGTTGCGACCCTGAACGGCTCGATCGCCACCGTGTCCAGCGGCGCGGTGATGAAGGCCGAGAATCTGTCGGACGTGCCGAACAAGGACGTGGCCCGCGCCAATCTGGGCGTCACCGCCGCCATTTCGGCGGTGGAAACCTCGCTGAACAACGCGGTTTCGACCCTGAACGGCTCGATCACCACCGTGTCGAACAGCGCGGTGATGAAGGCCAACAACCTGTCGGACGTCAATGCCTCCCTGGCCCGCACCAATCTGGGCCTGGACGGCGTCGCCTATCGGACCATCGCCCAGGACTGGCTGAAGCCGCAGCGCTCCCAGGCGGTGCAGGCCGCCAATGTCGGCGGTTCGGTGGTGCTGGACTTCGCCCAGTACCAGAACTTCGACCTGTCCCTGACCGCCGCCATCACCTTCGCCAACCCGACCGTGACCGCCGACATGGTCGGCCAAAAGGGCACCATCGGCATCGTCCCCAACGGCCACGCCATCGCGGGCATGGGCAGCCAGTGGAAGCGGGTGGGCGAAACCGGTTCCCCGTCGGACATCATCGGCAACGGCCGCATCGACTATCACATCCGCGCCCTCGACCGCATCGAGTACGCCTATAACGACGTGGAGGTCTGATCCATGCTCAGCGACACCATGATGTTGGGAGGCGGCCGCAAGGCCGCCTATTCCCTGGAAAACTCACTGCTGTTCCGAGGGGGGCAGTATCTCAGGTGGACACCAAGCGTGTCGGGGAATCAAAAAAAATGGACCTATTCGGGGTGGGTTCGCCTGGGTGGAAAACAGACCCACGAGATGCTGTCCGTCCGGAACGGAAGTAGCGGCATCATCCGTGTCACGAGCAGTGCGGATGGCAGCCGGTTCTTGTTCTATTTCGCCGGCACTCCCACCTTGGCCACGACCCCCATTTTCCGCGATTGCACGGGCTGGGTGCATTTCGTCCTGGCCGTGGACACGGGACTGGAGGATGCCGTGGCGGACAAGCGTGTCCGGCTTTACGTGAATGGCGTGGAAATCAAGGAGTTCGCTCTGTCCAACTATCCGGCGCAGAACGCCATCGGTCCGTTCAATAGCGTCTCGGAACACTACATCGGCAGAAACGAGATGCCGACATACGTCTACAGCGATGGCTATCAGGCGGAGACGTGTTTTGTTGATGGCGCCGCGCTTGGCCCTTCGCATTTTGGTGAGTTCGATGTCGTAACAGGGAACTGGGCTCCGAAACGCGTCCCCCTGAATACCCAGTTGCCGACTTACCGGGGCAACCTTGTCCCGCGGATGACGGGATACGAGGCACCAAGCGGGAAAGTCCAGGCGAGCAATGATGGCAGTTCGCCTGCCTGGCGTGCCTTCAATCAGAGCTCCGACCCGACTGATGGGTGGCAGACCACTGCCGGTGTCGGTTGGATTTCCTACGCCCCTGCGGTTCCGGTCATCGTTTCCGCATACTCGATCCAAGTTACCACCACGGACCCGGCCAACAGGTCTCCGAAATCTTGGACTTTCGAGGGATATAACGGTTCGGCGTGGGTTGTCCTCGACACGCAAAGCAATGTGCCTGTGTGGAAGGGGCAGGAAAAGCGGCTGTACACGTTCTCGAACGGGACTGCGTATTCCTCGTACCGTCTGAATATCAGCGCACTTCAGGGGGGGGCGACGATCGTAAGCATCAAGGCGATCGAGTTCTTCTCTTCGGTTGAGACCAGCCCGTATGGTGCCAACGGTTTCCATCTCGGCACGCCGTTCGTGAAGGACAATGTGGGGCGGGATTATAGCGGCCTGTCCGGGGCATCGTTCCTGGTCAAGCCGTCCGGCAGTGCCGCCTCTCTGTCCACCGACGGCCTGACCTGGGCTTATGGCGGGGCGAACAGCTACGCCCGGGGCGCGCACGCCTTCGACGCGGCCTCGGCCACGGGCGTGCGGTTTTCGTTCAAGTTCGTCAGCGGGACCAGCCAGGGCGCCATGGTCGGCATCTGCGCGGCAAACATCGTCGGGGCCACGCCCTCGCTCTCGGGCGAGATGTATTCCTACCGCTTCTACAACGGCGAGATCTGCGGCGATGGGGGCTATGCCAGCCGTCCCGGCAGCATTTCCTTCTCGGCCGGTGACGTCCTCGACGTCGTCGTCCAGGCGGGGGCGCTGTATTTCTATCGCAACGGGAGCAAGCTGGATGGCGGCTTGGCCAATGGCGCCTGGAAGACGGGCCTGAGCGGTCACTGGTGCCCGTTTGTCGATCGAGATTCGCAGGTGGCGATCTCTGTTCAGTTCAACGCCGGGGCCGTCGCCTGGGACTACACGATCGAAACCACGGCCTCTGGTGTGGTGGGCGGCAACGATTGGATGCCGAATGGCTTCGCCGCCTCCGACGTGGTGGCGGACAGTCCGACCAACGTGTATGCGGTGCTGAATCCGCTGACGTGCGGCAGCTATCCGCAGCTTGTCGATGGCAATCTGGTTCTGAACGCTTCGGCTGGCGGCGATCTTTCCGGTTGCGGCGGCACGCTGTTTGCCGTCCGCGGCAAATGGTACTGGGAGGTTCGGGTCAAGGTCGGGGCCACCTATCCCTATGTCGGGGTGACGTCGCCCGCGCGTCTGAACTATCACGCGACCTACGGCTCTCATTATGAAATCGCCAAACGGACGACGGGACTGGAACAGGCATCGTCCCTGCTGTCGGGGGTTGTCCTCGATTCCACCGGCAACCAGACGTGGGCCGATGACGACGTGGTGATGTTGGCGCTGGACTGCGATGCCGGCAAGCTGTGGTTCGGCAAGAACGGTCAATGGATGAACGGCGGCGACCCGATGACGGGTGGCAATGCTCAGGCATCCTGGACCAATCGTGGCGTTCCGCTGACGGCTTATGTGGGGGGCGTTGCCAGTCAGGGCGCGGGATCGACGGCCAATTTCGGCCAGCGTCCCTTCGCCTACGCCCCGCCCTCGGGCTTCAAGGCGCTGTGCACCGCCAATCTGCCCGCCACCAGCGGTGTCGTCAGTGGTGCCTTCACCGGAAACGCCGCGGCCGATGGTCCCTGTGTCTACACCGGGGCGGTGCCGCAGAGCCTGACCATCAATGGCAACGCCGTGATCTGGGGCACCCATGCCGACCGCTTGGCGACCGGGTTCAAGATACGGACCTCCGCCGTTGGTTATAATGGCAGCGGCAGCAATACCTGGGTCGCCACCTACGACCGCAAGCCGACGGTGGGAGGCAGAGGGCGAGCCCCGGCCAACGCCCAGGCCAATTGACCCCAGGCCCCGCCTTCCCCCTGGAAGGCGGGGCTTTTTTCTGTGCGAAAGGAGGTTCCCCATGCACGGCCCCCCCGATGGCGGGCGGCGGGCATCCGCGGTGGATTTTCCCGAATTCATCTGGGTGTGGAACGCCAGGCTGGGCCAGACCACGCCGCGCCATCATCTGCGCATGGCGCGTTGGCTGGCGGCGCGCTGGCGCGGCCACGAGCGCGAGATGCTGCTGATGGCGTTCCGCTCCAGCGGCAAATCCACCATCGTCGGCCTGTTCTGCGCCTGGGTTCTGATGCTTGACCCCAATCTGCGCATCATGGTGCTGGCCGCCGATTTCTCGCTGGCGAAAAAGATGGTGCGCAACGTCAAGCGCATCATCGAGCGTCACCCCCTGACCGCCGGGCTCAAGCCGCCCCGGCGCGAGCATTGGGCGTCGGACCAGTTCACCGTCAACCGTCCCGGCGAGTTGCGCGACCCGTCCATGGTGGCGAAAGGCATCGGCGCCAACATCACCGGTTCGCGCGCCGAGATCATCATCTGCGACGACGTCGAGGTGCCCAACACCTGCGACACGGCGCCCAAGCGGGCCGATCTGCGCGAGCGCCTGGCCGAGATCGATTACGTCCTGGTGCCGGGCGGTGCCCAGCTTTACGTCGGCACCCCCCATTCCTATTACACCATCTACGCCGCCGAGCCGCGCCTGGAGATGGGCGAGGCGCAGCCCTTTCTGTCCGGCTTTCGACGGCTGGAGATTCCGCTGCTCGACGGCCAGGGGCGCAGCGCCTGGCCCGAGCGTTTTCCCGCCGACAAGGTGGCGTCCATCCGCCGCCGCACCGGCCCCAACAAGTTCGACAGTCAGATGATGCTGCGGCCGGTCAACATCGCCGACGGCCGTCTCGATCCCGACCGCCTGCGGCTTTACGACGGCGAACTGGTCTATGCCGAAGGCAACGGCCAGCCCATGCTGTCTCTGAACGGCAAGCGGCTGGTGTCGGCGTCGTGCTGGTGGGACCCGGCCTATGGCGCGCCGGGCAAGGGCGATGCCTCGGTGGTGGCGGCGTTGTTCACCGATGCCGAGGGCGGGTACTGGCTGCACCGGGTGCGCTATCTGCAACACGACCCCGCCCAGACCGAGGTGGACGAAGCCACGCAATTGTGCCGCCAGGTGGCGGCCTTCGTGCGCGAACTGCACCTGCCCGCCGTGACCCTGGAAAGCAACGGCCTGGGCCGTTTCCTGCCCGGTCTGTTGCGGCGGGAACTGGCGGTGGCCGGACTGCCCTGCGCGGTGGTCGAGGCCCATTCCAGCCGCGCCAAGGACCAGCGCATCATCGACGCCTTCGACGCGGTGCTGGCGGCGGGGGCGCTGGGGGCGCACCGCTCGCTGTGGTCCACCCCGTTCATCGCCGAAATGCGCGAATGGCAACCCGGCGGCCGTGGCCGCGACGACGGCCTGGATGCCGTCGCCGGCTGCCTGTTGTCGCAACCGGTGCGGCTGGGCCGGGCCGGTGCGGCGGTGGGCGAACGCCGCGACTGGCGGCCGGGCGGCGGGGCGCTCAAGGCTCATACCGATTTCGAGATCTAGGAGAACAAAAATGGGACATACGGGACTGGACCTGTCGTGGTGGATCACGGCGGTCGAGCTGCCGGCGCTGGGCGGGTTGTTCGTGCTGTTGTGGCGCGGCCGGGCCGAGGCCGACAGCCGCATGGACGATCTGGACCACAAGGTGGATGTCGCCGCCAGCCAGATGCGCGAGTCGCTGGCCGCCTACAAGCTGGAGGTGGCCAAGACCTACGCCACCACCGGCACGCTGAAGGACGTGGAGCGCCGCCTGACCGAACATCTGGTGCGCATCGAGGCCAAGCTGGACGCCGTCGGCGGCGTCGGGGGGCGGGCATGAGCGACCCGATCCTGATCATCGATCTGGAACCCGATCCGGAAACCGACATCGCGCCGGTCCGGCGCGGTTCGGCGGTGGACGTGCTGGCCCGCACCCTGTGGGGCGAGGCGCGTGGCGAAAGCGTGCGCGGCATCGAGGCGGTGGCGGCGGTGGTGATGAACCGCGTCCGGCGGGGCGGCTGGTGGGGCAACTCTGTCGAGACGGTGTGCCGCAAGCGCTGGCAGTTCTCGTGCTGGAATCCCGGCGATCCCAACCGCGCCAAGCTGGAGATGGTGGACGAACGCGACCGCGCCTTCCGCATTTGCCTGCGGGTGGCGCGCCGCGCCGTGTCCGGCGTGCTGGACGACCCCACCCATGGCGCCACCCATTACCACGTGCGCGGCCTGATGCCGCTGTGGGCGCGCGGCCGCGATCCCTCGGCCGAAATCGGCGCGCACGTCTTCTATTCCGGCGTGGATTGACCGTGTTCCCGCCGTCGTTTCCCAGGCCCGCCGGATCGTCCGGCGGGCCTTTTTCATGAAAGGACGCATCATGACTTTGCAGGTTGAATATACCGCCAATGGCGCCAGCAACGTTTTCCCCTTCCCCTTCGCCATCGAAACCGAGGCCGATTGCCAGGTGCTGGTCGGCGGCGTGCCCCAGGCCGGTGATTACTGCATTCGCGGCCAGGGCAGCATCGACGGCGGTGCCGTGGTGTTCGATGCCGCCCCGGCGGCCGGTCTGGTGATCACCCTGCGCCGCCGTTCCGACCTGCGCATCAACGCGGTGGACGCCGAGGGCGGCTATCTGGCCGACAAGCTGCTGGCGGGCGACAACATCACCCTGGAAACCGTCACCCAGGGCGGTGTGCAGCGTCTGCGCATCACCGGCACCGACACCATCGATGCCCTGGAAAAGTCGGCCAATCTGTCGGATCTGGTCGACAAGGCGGTGGCGCGGGCCAATCTGGGGGTCTATTCCAAGGCGGAAACCGATGCCCTGGATCAGTCGGTGCGTGACGCGGCCTTGCTGAAGACCGGCAATCTGGCGGGCCTGACCGACGTCGGTTCGGCGCGGGCCAATCTGGGGGTCTATTCCAAGGCGGAAACCGATGCCTTGGATCAGTCGGTGCGTGACGCGGCCTTGTTGAAGACCGGCAATCTGGCGGGCCTGACCGACAAGCCCACGGCGCGGACCAATCTGGACGTCTATTCGAAGGCCGAGGTGACGGCCGCCATCGCCGCCGCCCAGCCCGACATGAGCAACGTGCTGTACAAGAACGTCTCTGCCGTTCTGGAAAAGGGCTTCTGGACCAAGCCGGTGGCGCTGGCTGTGGTCAACGACGCCGTGACCCCGGACCTGAACGCGGGCAACGTCTTCACCGTCACCCTGTCCGCCAGTCTGACCCTGGGCTTTCCCGCCAGCCTGAGCGGCAAGGCGGGCATGTTCCTGGTGGTGGCCAAGCAGGACGCCACCGGCGGCCGTGCCCTGACCCTGGCCCCCGGCTATGCCCTGGCGGGCGGCCGCTGGTCCACCGCCGCCAACGCCGTCAACCTGCTGTGGTGCACCAGCGATGGCTCGGGCGACGTGCTCGACGTGGTCATCGCCCAGCGCGGAGTCTGAACCATGCTACCCTTCATGACCCAGCCGACGGTGGCACCGGCATGCTATGTGCCGCCCGCCGATCCATCGGCCGCGTTGCTGCTGTCCGGCGTGTCGAGCTATCTCAAGCGCATCAACCCGACGGCTTCCAACCTGCGGCGGGGTACGCTGCTGGCGTGGATCGATCGCCGGACGTTCGGCGCCCAGCAGACCCTGTGGTGTTGCTGGGATGCCACCACCACCCAGTATACAGCCGTGCTGCTGCTGGCCGATGATCGTTTGGAAATCCGCGACGGCGGTGCGACGGTGCGGCTGAGTAAAATCACCTCGCGCAAGTTCCGCTCGTCGGGGCCGCTGCACATTGCGGTGCAGTTCGACATGGACGCCGCCCAAGAAGACCGGGTGAAGCTGTTCGTCAACCTGGAGCCGATCCGCGACTGGAATCCGGGCACCGTACCCGGAAGTATCGACATGTGCTTCAACCAGACCGGCACGGGTTGGGCGAACCAAATCGGCGCCTACAATAACGGCACGAATTACGGCTTCGGTGGCCTTATCCATGAAATCATTTGGGTCGATGGTCGCCTGATCAGTCCGACCTCTGTCGCCACCGTCAACATCCATGGCGTGGCCGTGCCCCGGTCGCGCGCCGAGGTGGCGATGGCAGTGGGTGATGTCGGCATCAATGGCTGGTGGCTGGACTTTTCAGAAAAGATCAATCCTGGCAAGGACATCAGCGGCAAGGGCAATCACTTCACCGCCGTGAACATCGACGGCACCGGCAAGGATACGGTAATCAGCACGCCGAACAATGTCTATGCGACGCTGAACCCCGTTTATCCGCCCTATCCGGGCTACACCAATACTTACGGCAAGGGTGGTCTGACGTTTCAGGCTAGCGGTGGATTTTCTGCTGCGCGGGCCACCATCCCGTTTCCAGGGCGAGGCAAATGGTTCGTGCGCGGCACTGCGACCGCGCGCGGGAATGTCGCGTTCGGGCTGATTCCAACCCGTCAGGGATGGGGTGCCGCTGCGCAGCCCATCGGCTATCAGACCGGCGAGGTGGCCAAGGTCTATGGCGGCGGCTTTTTCGCCGGGACATCATCCTATCTGTGGTCGATGGATGCCACCGCCAACAGCACCGACTTGCTGGCCGTCGATGTTGATGCGGGTAAGGCGTGGTGGGGGAATGAAACCAGCGCCGGTGCCGTCACCTGGTATTCCGCCGCCGGGGCCGCCACCGGCGACCCGGCCAACGGGCTCAACCCCACTTGGACCTTTACGCCGGGCACCAGTTACACCTACGTCGCCAGCGGCACGAGCGGCGTCACCGTGACGGTTGACTTCGGCCAGGGCAGCATCGCCGGTCGCCCGGCCGGGTACAGCAGTCTGTGCACCTCCCTGCTGCCCGAGCCCGACATCAAGGACCCGGCCGAGGCTTTCGCCCAGGCCACCGCCACTGGCGCGGACATCGTTGCCGTGCTGGACGCGGCGGCCGCCCACTGGAACGGCCAATGGGTGGAAATCATCAAGCGCAGCGATGCGTCCGAGGATTGGCGGGTGCGGTTCTCGGACGATCCGGGCAATGCCTGGGCGACCAATAACGCCCTTGCCAAGGCGGCGGCTCCGGCCCTGGCGGCGGCGGGTAATTACGTGGGCTACCGCCTGCGGGTTGGCGCCCGCTACGGCGTCTACACCGCCGAGGTTGACCACGCCACCGGCACCGCCACCACCGTCAGCCACGGCCTGAACACCGCCCGCAACGTGGTGATCGCCACGCGGGTCAGTGTGGGCGGTGGCAGCCGCTATCTCCGCCATCCCGACATGGACGCGGGTAAGCTGATGGTGATGGGAAGCGCGTCCCCGGGATGTGTCGGCGATGCGTCGCTGACCGATTTCGCGGCCAACAGCTTCCGCATTGCCGCCAGCGCCCCCAGTGGCGTCTATCGCGTGGTGGTGTTGGCGGAACGGCATGGTCTGCTGTCGTTGACGGCCCATACCGGCAACGGCGCCGCCGATGGGGCGTTCGTGCCGACCGATGTGTTGCCGCATCTGGCGATGATCGTCGAAACCACGACCAGCGGCGACGTCAGGGTTTGGGATGCCGCCCGTGCGCCGGGCAATCCGGTGGCGGTGTCCAGCACCTTGACTTCGGCGGCCATGGAAAGCAGCGCCGCCGCGGTCGATTTCGTGGTCGGCGGCGTCAAGCTGCGCAGTTCGGCCGCCATCCTGAACGGCTCGGGAACCAAGTACCTGGGCGTCGTCTGGGGTCGCCCCGTCGGCGGTGTCTGCGTCGCCCCCGCCACGGCCCGTTAGGCCGTGTTCGAACTGGCGATTACCCGGGGGGCGGAATTCCTGCGGTTTTCCCGCAATGCCAAGGCCATCGTCCTGCCGGACGGTGGCACGGTGTTGGGGCCGCTGGATCTGTCCGCCCTGCCGCTGCGGACCGGCCAATACGTCATCCGGCGGGTCGAGGCTGCGGCCTCGCCCGCCGGAATGATGCCGCCGGTGGTGGTGGACGACGTGGTCGTGCTGCGTCCCGCGTCCTGAAGCTCCTTTTTTCCGCCCCGTCCCCATTCCGGGGGCGGGGCGTCTTTTTTCATGTCAACAGGAGGATCCCATGGCCAATCTGGCAGCCATCCTGGGCCTGGGCGGCGAAACCATCGCCAAGCCCATCGAGGCCCTGGGCAATGTTTTCGACAAGCTGTTCACCAGCGATGCCGAACGGTTGCAGGCGCAGGCGGTGCTGGAGAAACTGCGCCAGCATCCCGACGAATTGCAGGTGGAATTGAACAAGATCGAGGCCGCCCACGAATCGGTGTTCGTGGCGGGCTGGCGCCCGGCCATCGGCTGGGTCTGCGCGGCGTCGCTGGCGGTGTATTACCTGCCGCGTTTCGTGCTGGGCACCGCGCTGTGGTGCCGGGCGGCCTGGGACCAGCCGGTGTTGCCGCCCATGCCGGAAATGGGCATCGGCGACATCCTGGGGCTGGTCGGCGCGCTGTTGGGCATGTCCTGGCTGCGGACTGCCGAAAAGAAAGCGGGGGTGGCGCGTTAGAGTGGCGCGCCTACTCTGAGGCGCGCTACTCCGGCGCCCATTGCGGGCGCGGCCAAGGGTTTCGGAGAAACCCGCCCGGCGAGGGAAAATGATGAAGCTTAGACTGTGGCCCGTTGCGCCAGCACCGCGTCCAGCCCGTCCTTGATCCGCGTCACCGGGCCGGTGAAGTCGTCGGGGGTGGATTGGCGGAACAGGCGCATGGTGGGATACCAGGCGCAGGTGTCGCCCTCGTCCAGCCAACGCCAGTCCGAGACGTAGCGCAACAGCACCCAGGTGGGGCGGCCCAGGGCGGCGGCCAGATGGGCCGGGCCGCTGTCGATGGTGACGATCAGGTCCAGTTCGGCCATGGCGGCGGCGGTGTGGCCGAAGGTCTTCAGGCGCGGCGCCAGGTTGCGCATCAGGTGGTCGGCGCCCAGCCGGGGCAGGTCGGCGACCCGCTCGCCCATTTGCAGGCTCCACCAGCACAGGCGGGGGTCGTCCAGCAGCGGCAACAGATGCTCCAGCGGCCACGACCGGTCGCGCGGCGTGGTCTTGCCCGCCCAGATCAGGCCGACATTCAGCACGCTGCCCGGCGGCCGCTCCAGCGGCGTGGCCAGACGTCCCGGCGGCGTCAGATAGCGTTCCGGCGCGGGCAGCGTCTTCCACGACACCCCCAGCAGCCATGCCAGACTCATCATCGGCGCCCACAGGTCATAGGGCGGCAGCGGTGCGTGCTTTTCCACCACCTGGGCCACGCCGGGGATGGTGGCGAACAGGTCCATCAGCTCGGGCTGGCATTCCAGGATGATCGTGGCGCCCTGGCGGGCGACCAGCGGCAGGAAGCGGGCGAATTGCAGGGCGTCGCCGAAGCCCTGTTCGGCGGCGACCAGCACGGTCTTGCCCGCCAGCGCCATGCCCGGGCGCCAGCGTTCGCCCGGCAGGTCGCGGGACGGCGTGCGCGCCAGCCCCCACCGCGCCTCGTACCCGGCAAAGCCGCGCGGGTAATCCTTGAGATACAGGTCGGTCAGCGCCAGATCCCACAGATAATCGGCGTTGCCGGGATCGCGGTCCAGCAGGGCCTGCATGCGGTCGCGCGCCTCGGCATGGCGGCGGCGGTCGCGGATCAGCAGCGCCAGGTTATAGGCGAACGAGCGGTCGTCAGGCCGGGCCGCCGCCGCCCGGGCCAGATGATGCTCGGCGTCCTCCAGCCGTCCGACGGCGCGCAGGGCGTTGCCCAGGTTGGAATGCAGCGCCGGGTCGTCGGGGGTCAGGGCCAGCCCGCGATGATAGCTGGCGATGGCGGCCTCGACCCGGCCCAGCCGCCGCAACGCCACCCCCAGGTTGGAATGGGCCTGGGCGTTGTCGGGCGCCAGCAGCGCCGCGTGGGCGAAGGCCGCCGCCGCCGCCTCGACCTGTCCGGCGCCCCAGGCGCGGCCGCCTTCGGCCAGGGCGTGTCCGGCATCGATGAAACCGGGTTGAATGGTGCTTTGTTGTGTCATGCGTCCCCCATGGGGGCGAGTTTTGCCATCTTCGCGCGATGACGCAAGCGGCAAAGACCCTGTGGGGATTGTTCCCACCGCCATCCTGGGCTACAGTCGGGACCATCCGAGACCAGCACCCCGGGAGAACCGAGCAATGCGTGCGGAGCAGGAAAAAATCAAGGATCTGGCCTATCGTCTGTGGCAGGACGCGGGCAGCCCCGATGGCCGCGATCAGGAATTCTGGTACGCCGCCGAGGCGCAGGTGACGGCGGCCAAGCCCCCGGCCAAGCCCAAGGCGGCCGCCAAAGCCCCGGCCGCCGCCAAGCCCAAGGCCCCGGCAAAGCCCAAGGCCGCCGCCAAGCCGAAAGCCCCGGCCAAGGCCAAGTCCTGAGGATGCGCGAGGCGGGCGCCGCGGGCGTCCGCCGTCACATCCATCCCTTGCGCTTGAACAGCCAATAGGGCACCAGCGCCGCCACCAGCATCAGCAGCAGGGCGGCGGGATAGCCCCATACCCAGTCCAGTTCCGGCATGTGGTGGAAATTCATGCCGTAGATGCTGGCCACCAGGGTCGGCGGCATCAGCAGCACCGCCATCACCGAAAACAGCTTGATGATGTGGTTCTGCTGGATGTTGATCATGCCCAGGGTGGCGTCCAGCAGGAACGCCACCTTGTTGGCCAGGAATCCGGCGTATTCCGCCAGGGATTGCAGGTCGCGGCCGATGGTCTTCAGCCGGGCCTTGCCCCCGTCCAGCCCCAACCCGTCATCGGGCAGGAACGACACGATGCGGCGCAGGCCCATGATGGTGTCGTGCGCCTTGGATTGCAAATCGCCGCCACGGCCGATGGTGCGCAGGATCAGTTCCAGTTCCCGTGAACTGGAACGGCGACGCGGCCGGGCCGGGTGGTGGAAGATGCGGTGCGAAATGGCATCCTGTTCGGCGGCGATGTGTTCCAGCACGTCGGCCAGACGGTCCACCAGCGCTTCCATCAGGCCCAGCAGCACCTCGCCCGCCCGGGTCAGCGGCGGGTGCGGGCGCTCCAGCCGGGCCAGATAGGCGGCCACCGCCTGGGGGGTGCCGTAGCGCACGGTGATCAGGCGGTTGCCGGCCAGGATGAAGGTCAGCGCCATGTTCTGCGGATTGGCGCTGTCGGAATTGGTCAGCACCGGCGCGGTCATGGTCAGGCGGTCGCCATCGCGCGACAGGCGGCTGGAAACCTCGATCTCCTGCATTTCCTCGCGCGTGGGGACGTCGGACCCCACCATGTTCTCCACCGCCGCCTCTTCGTCGGGGCTGGGGGACAGCAGATCGATCCACAGCACCTGCGGCCAGGTTTCGGCGCGCACGATTTCGGCGCCGCCACGCAGCAGGGCACCGTCACGGGTATATAGGGTGATCATGGCGCGGCCGGGCGGCTATTCCGCCGCTTCCGTCGCCTCGTCCTGGTTTTCCGCCTTGGGCTTGTCGGCCTGCGGCTTCTGTTCGGGGGCGGGGGCGGCGATGGCCGCGCGCGGCGCCTCCAGCGCCGGGGCGGCGGGCTGGGCGGTCTTGCGGATCAGATGGCCTTCCACATGGCCGCCCGCTTCCATTTCCATGGTTTCGTGGGTGACGTCGCCGACCACCTGGGCGGTCTTGGCGATCTTCACCGCGTCGGCGACGATGGTGCCGGTGACGTGGCCGTGGATGCGGATGGTGTCGGCCTTGATGGCGCCGGTGATGCGGCCGCCTTCGCCGATCACCAGCCGGGCGCAGGTGATATCGCCCTCGACCTGGCCGTCGATCTGCATTTCGCCCTGGGTGATGATGTCGCCGACGACGCGGACATCCGCGCCGATCACCGACAGCGGCATGGTGGCGCGGCCCTGGCCCTTAGCGGTTTTTCCGAACATCGCTTCCTACCGAGATGAATTTGACGGGGTCCTTGGGCACGTCCGAAACCCGCACTTCATAGTGCAGATGGGCGCCGGTCGAGCGTCCGGTGTTGCCGACCAGCCCGACCACGGTCGAGCGGGTGACGCGCTGGCCTTCCTTGACCTTGATCCGCGACATGTGGGCATAGCGGGTGCTGACGCCGTTGCCGTGGTCGATCTCGACGGTGTTGCCGTAGCGGTCCCACGGTTCGGCCAGCGTCACCACGCCTTCGCCGGTGGCGTAGACCGGGGTGCCGACCGGGGCGCCGAAATCCAGGCCCTCGTGGATGGCGGTACGATGGTTCAGCGGATCGGCGCGGGTGCCGAAGCCGCTGTTGATCTGCACCTCGCCGTGGATCGGCACGCCCAGCGGCAGGCGTTGCATGGCCGCCTTGACGCCGTTCCAGTGCTGCATGCGCTCGATCAGCGCGTCCATGGCGAAGCGGTCGTCCTCGCCGGGATGGGCGGGGATGAAGGGGCCGCCCTGGCCGCCCTGGGTGGTGGGCCGTTTGGGCTGGACCAGACGGTTGGCGTCGATGCCCAGGCGCGATATCTGCTGTTCGGTCTGGCTGATGCGGCTGGCGGCGGCGTTGGCGGTCTGCTGCGCCGCGCGGGTATACGAGATGCGCAGCCGGTCCAGCGATTCCTCGAGCCGCCGCACCTGCTCGCGCATGGCTTCGGTTTCCGGGGTGCCGGGCTGGCCGTCGTCGTCGGGCATCAGGCGCGGCCGCGCGCCGCCGCGCGCCAGCTTGGCGCCGGGCGGGTCCTTGGCCAGCACTTCCGACGATTCCGCCAGGGTCAGCAGATTGTTGTGGACGGCGTCCACCTCGTGCGCGATGTCGCCCACCAGCTTTTCGGTGGTCGCCAGCCGCGCCTGGGCGGCGCGGGTCGCGGCGATCATCTCTTCCAGTTCGCGTTCGCGGGCCGCCAGACGGTCGGGCTGGCCGACCAGGATGGTGGTGGAGACGGCCGCCCACAGGGCGATTACGGCGGCACCGGCCAGCAGCACGACCTGATGGCGGCGGCGCACGGTGAACTGCCCGGCGGTGCCGTCCGGGCGGCGGACGAACACCTGCCAGTCCGGCAGCGCGTCAGTCAGCGCACGCCGAATGGCCTTGGTTTTCCCACCCCCGAAAAGTCGTCCGGACTGCCACTCCGACACTGTCGATTTCCCCCGCCGGTTGCGGTTTGCCCTCTGTCCTTGGCGTCGCGCAGTGTAGCGGCAGAGGGGTCGTTAATCTATAGGTAATAACTTCCGGCGATGGATCAGTTCGGCTTTATCGAATTGAATTTATACGAATTGTTTCCTTTGCTGCCCGGCGGTTGAGCGGCCTGGCGGCCTTCCCGCGCCCAGGCGGCGACCAGTCCCCCCAATGCCAGGATCAGCAGCAGCGCGGCGGGCAGCAGCGGCAGGTCGCGGACGCCGGTGACGGCGTTGCCGTCATGGCGCACCAGTCCCGCCCAGCCCCGGCCGGTGGCGGTGGCGCCCTCGGCCACCCGGCGCAGGTCGGGGACGCCGCCTTCGGCCAGGAAGCGCACGGAACCGCCGCTGGCCGCCGCCGCCGGGGCCAGGATTTCGGCGGTGGCGGTGGGTTCGGCCAGTTCCAGCGGCGACAGCGGCCCGGCGGCGGCGATGGCGACGCGGCTGCCGTCCTCGACCCGCCACAGGCCGGGGCGGTCCATGGGAACGAAAGCCGTTGCCCTGCCGTCGCCCTGATCGGCCAGGGGGACGGTGCGGACACCGCCGTCGGGGGCGGTGACGGTGACGGTTTCCGGCGGCGGCGCCAGCGAGCGCCGTGCAATCATCAGTTGGTCGCCGCGCGCCTCGGCGCTCAGGGCTTCTTCTTCCAGGTCGGGCTCGCCCATCAGCCAGTGGGCCAGGCGCCGCAACAGCTCGTCATGGGGGCCGCCGCCCTCGTGGCCGCGCGCCCACAGCCAGATGGTGTCCGACAGCACCAGGGCGACGCGGCCGTCGCCGACCTTGTCCACCACCACCAGCGGCCGGGAATCCACCCCGGACAGCAGGGTGACGGCGCCGTGCCGGGGCTCGGCCGCCACCTGCCGCAACCACGGCCCCCAGGCGCCGTCGCCGGGCAGCCCGGCGCTGACCGGATGGCGGCGCCCCAGGGCGGTGACGCGCGGCACCACCGCCTGTTCCGTCACTTCGCCGGTGGGGGCGGCGGGCAGCACGGCGCCCAGGGCGGTGGCGGCCAGTCCGCCCGCCTCGGCGTATTCCGGCCCGGTGGCGGTCAGCAGCGCCCCGCCCCGCCGCACGTAATCGGCCAGCGCCTGGTAATAGGCCGGGGGCAGCACGCCGCGCTGGCGATAGCGGTCGAACACCACCAGATCGAAATCGCCCAGCTTTTCCTCGAACAATTCCCGCACCGGAAAGGTGATCAGCGCCAGTTCGCGGGTCGGCGTGCGGTCGTCCTTTTCCGGGGCGCGCAGGATGGTGAAATGCACCAGATCCACCGCCGGATCGGATTTCAGCAGGTTGCGCCACGCCCGTTCCCCGGCATGGGGTTCGCCCGACACCAGCAACACCTTCAGGCGGTCGCGCACCCCCGACACGCCGATGGCGGCGCGGTTGTTGTCGGCGGTCAGCTCGGCCGGGCCGGGGGCGGCGGTCAGTTCGACCACATTGGTTCCGGCATGGCCGACCGGCACCTCGACCAGTGCCTCGCGGTTGGCGGGAACGCTGGCATCCAGATAGGGCTTGCCGTCCACCAGGATGGCGACCGGGACCGGCCCCGAGGCGCCGGGATCGTCGATTCTGAGGCCGATGGTCACGGTCTTGCCCACCAGGGCATAGCCGGGGGCGCGCGTCACCACCAGACGGCGGTCGCGTTCGCCGGGCGCGCCGGTGATCAAAGCGTGCAGCGGCACCCCCAGCGCCGCGCCGCCATCGGCGGGGACGTCGTGGACGCGGCCGTCGGTGATCACGAACAGCCCGGCGCGGCGGGGGCGCGGAATGTCGGCCAGGGCGCGTTCGGCCGCCGCGAACAGGCGGGTGCCGTCGCTGCCGCCGCCGACCCGTTCGACCCGGATGTCCAGGTTGGGCTGACGTTCCAGCCGCTGGCGCAGTTCGGCCAGCGCCGCCTCGGATTGCGTCCGGCGGTCGCCCAGGGATTGGGACGGGGATTCGTCCACCAGTACCAGCGCCACGTCGGTCTGCGGCCGCAGATCCTGGATGACCAGCCGGGGATTGGCCAGCGCCAGCAGCAGCGCCGCCAGCGGCACCAGCCGCAGCCCGGCGCCGCGCGCCCGCCGCGCCAGGGCCAGTCCGGCCACGGCGGCGGCCAGCATGCCCAGCCCGGCCAGCCAGGGCCACGGCAGCAGCGGCGCCAGGATCAGCGAGGAGGCGGTCATCGGCCCAGCCGCTCCATGATGGCGGGGACGTGCACCTGATCGGCCTTGTAATTGCCGGTCAACGCGTACATCACCAGATTGATTCCGAAACGGAAGGCCAGTTCGCGCTGGCGGTCGCCATTGTTGTCGGCGGCCCAGGCTCCGGCCCAGTCGGCGCTGCCGACCACCACCGGGGAAACCCCGTCATTGCCCTGGGATTGGCCGTCCGCCGCCCACACCGTGCCGCCGGACAGGCGGCCGGGCATTTCCTTGAGCAGATAGAACGAGCGGGTCAGGACGTGATCCCCGGCCACCGGCGCCAGCGGCGGCACCGCCAGCCCGGCGGTCAGGCGGCGCAACGCCTGGGGATCGTCGGCGCCCTGGCCGTCGAACACGATCAGTCCGCCGGTGCGCATATAGGCGTTCAACCTTTCCACCGCCGCCGCGCCGGGCGGCGGTTGGCTGGCGACCACCGGCCAGTACAGCAGCGGATAGAACAGCACCGGATCGGTGTTCACATCCACCGCCACCGGCTCGGCCAGGGCGGCGGTCGAGCGTTCGTCCACCAGACGGCTCAGCGCCGTCAGCCCGGCGGCGCTTTTGGCGTCGATGGCGGCGTCGCCGGTCCGCACATAGGCCAGCCGGGTCTGCAACGCCGCCCGCAGCGGGTCGGCGGCCTCGGCGCGCGGCGTCGCCAGCACGACCAGTGCCGCCAGCATCAGCAGGCCGCGCAGCCGCAGGGCCAGCAGCAGGTCGAGGATCAGCAGCGCCAGGGCGGCGGCCAGCAGCGGGCCGCGCAGGTCGGTTTCGCCACGATGGCCG
>JAEXAH010000086.1 GCA_023458315.1 Pseudomonadota bacterium | reverse complement strand
TACCAGACCGGATCAGGTCGATGGCAGGGAAGATACGTTTTTCCGCTAATTTGCGGTCCAGATAGACTTCCATATTGCCTGTCCCCTTAAACTCCTCAAAAATTACTTCGTCCATACGAGAACCCGTATCCACGAGTGCGGTGGCAATAATCGTTAGAGAGCCGGCATTTTCGATATTACGGGCAGCGCCAAAGAAGCGCTTGGGCCCATAGAGAGCGCCAGGATCAAGACCACCAGAAAGGGTCCGGCCCGTAGGATTGATAGTCAAGTTATAGGCCCGGCCCATACGGGTAATAGAGTCTAAAAGAATCACAACATCTTGGCCCAGCTCGACCAAACGCTTGGCGCGTTCTAAAACAAGCTCTGTTATCTTGACGTGATTTTCTGGGCTTTTATCAAAGGTGGAGTAGACAACCTCACCCTTAATAGACCGTTGCATATCCGTCACTTCTTCCGGCCGCTCATCGATCAAGAGGACGATCAGATAGACTTCCGGGTGGTTGGCCGAGATCGCATGCGCCAGATTTTGCAGCATCACCGTCTTGCCGGTGCGCGGCGGCGCGACGATCAGTGCGCGCTGACCCTTGCCCAGCGGCGCCACCAGATCGATGACGCGGGTGGTCAGATCCTTCTTGGTCGGATCATCCAGCTCCAGCTTCAGCTTCTCGTCGGGATAAAGCGGGGTCAGATTGTCGAAATTGATGCGATGCCGCACGTTTTCCGGCGGCTCGAAATTGATGGTGTTGACCTTCAGCAGCGCGAAGTACCGCTCGCCGTCCTTGGGCGAACGGATCTGGCCCTCGACCGTGTCGCCGGTGCGCAGGCCGAAGCGGCGAACCTGGCTGGGGCTGACATAGATGTCGTCGGGACCGGGCAGGTAATTGGCCTCGGGGCTGCGCAGAAAGCCGAAACCGTCTTGCAGGATTTCCAGCACGCCATCGCCATAGATGGGCGTGTCGTTGTCGGCCAGTTGCTTGAGGATCGCGAACATCATGTCCTGCTTGCGCAGGGTGCTGGCGTTCTCGATCTGCAATTCCTCCGCGAACGCGAGCAGCTCGGCGGGGGATTTCTTCTTGAGTTCTTGAAGATGCATCGGGGATTGTCCGTCTGAGTGCTCACACGCCTGTCGCCTCGAAGGCGAGGCCCGGGCCGTCGGTTGGCCGGGGGGAATGCGCGGAAGATGACGATTTGGGAAGGAAGGACCGTTTGGCGGCCCCTGAATGGGGAAGCTTTAGCCAAAGGCCGCCATGCTGTCAAACGTGAATTTGCGCCTTTCCCGGCGGTTTTTCCTCAGAACGGCTTCACGATCACCAGAATGACGATGAAGATCATCAACAGGGTAGGAGCCTCGTTGGCGATACGGAAGAAACGCTGCGGCCGCGTGTTGCGGTCGGCGGCGAAATCATTTTTCCAGCGCGTCATCATGTGGTGGGCAATGGTCATCAGCACCACGAGGCTTAGTTTCACGTGAAACCATCCGTCCTGGAACAGCCCGCCGCTGACCGCCATCCACAGACCGGCGACCCAGGCGACCACCATGGCCGGAATCATGATGGCCTTGAGCAGACGCCGCTCCATCACCTTGAACTTTTCCGAGGTTTCCGAGCCCGGCGCCACCTCGCAATGATAGACGAACAGCCGCGGCAGATAGAGCAGACCGGCCATCCACGATATGACGGCGATCACATGCAGAGCCTTGAGCCACAGATAGCCTTCGCCGCTCATCATGCTTCCTCCTGGAACGGGCAACGCTGCCCCGCCGCCGCACAGCCCCGGCCGCGCAGGGCGGCGGGGTCGCGCACCAGCCGGGCCAGACCGGCGATGAAATCGGCATGGTGCCCCACCGCCGGAACCCGCACATAGGCCGGAATGCCCAGGCTTTCGGCGCGGTGCCGATATTCGATGTCCAATTCCACCAGGGTTTCCGAATGCTCGGACACGAAGGCGATGGGCACCACCACCACCGGCACCCGGTCTTCGCCCGCCCGCTCCAGTTCGGCCTCGGTGGACGGACCGATCCACTTCATGGGGCCGACCCGGCTTTGATAGCAGACGATCCAGTCCAGATCGGCGATGCCCAGCGCCGCCACCACCGCCCGCGCCGTCTGTTCCACGTGCTGGGGATAGGGATCGCCCTTGTCCACCACGCTTTGCGGCAGGCCATGGGCGGAAAACAGGATGCGCGGCTTGCCCGAGGCCGAAGCCTGGGCGTAACCGGGCCGGATCAACTCGGCGATGGCGGCCACCAGCCCCGATTCGTCGGGATAACAGCACACCGCCTCGGTCGGCACCGCCCAATCGGCGGCCAGCTTGCGCCATTCCCGCAGCGACGAGCGGCTGGTGGTGGTCGAGAATTGGGGATAGAGCGGCAGCAGCACCACCCGCTCGGCGCCCCATTGCCGAGCCTCTTGCAGCGCCTGGGCGGCGAAGGGATGCCAGTAGCGCATGGCCACGAACACCCGATAGCCCTCGCCCAATTCCCGTTCCAGGGCCCGGGCCTGCTTGTCGGTTTCCTCGACCAGCGGCGACTTGCCGCCGATCTGGGCATAGATGTCCCGCGCCACCGGCCCGCGCTTCTTGGAAATGAAGCGGGCCAGCAGGCGACGGATCAGCGACGGCGCGCCGATGATCGCCGGGTCGTTGAACAGGTTGAACAGGAACGGCTCGACCGCGTCCAGCGAATCCGGACCGCCCAGGTTGAACAGGATGACCGCCGTCTTGCTCATGGGCTTATCCCCGCCAGTTCTTCACCCGTTCGGCCAGCCGCGCCACGTTCTCGGGCGGGGTCGGCGGAATGATGCCGTGGCCCAGGTTGAAAATGAACGGCCCCTTGCCCAGCGCCTTCAGCACCCGGTCGATGCCCGCGTCCAGGGCCTCGCCGCCCGCCACCACCAGGATGGGGTCCAGATTGCCCTGCACCGTGCACTTGGTCTGCAATTTCTCGGCCGCCCAGTCCAGCGGCACCGACGAATCCAGGCTGACGCCGTCCACGCCGGTTTCGGTGACATAAGCCTCGTACAAAATGCCCGCGCCGCGCGGGAAGCCGATCACCGGCACGCCGGGACGTTCGGAATGGATGCGCTCCACCAGCTTGCGGGCCGGTTCGATCACCCAGCGGCGGAATTCGGTTTCGGGCAGGGCGCCGGCCCAGGTGTCGAAAATCTGGATGGCCTCGGCACCGTTGTCGATCTGGCGGATCAGATATTGCCCGGTGGCCTCGACCAGCAAATCCATCAGCCGGGCGAACAATTCGGGCTGGCCCCACATCATGCGCTTGGCCTGATTGAAGTCCTTGGACCCGCCCCCCTCGATCATATAGGTCGCCACGGTCCAGGGAGCCCCGGAGAAGCCGATCAACGCCGTCTCGTGGGGGATGGCCCCGGAAAGGCCCTTCACCGTGGCGTAGACCGGCGCAAGATGGTCGTGCATGCCCGAGATGTCCAGGGCATCCAGATCCATTGCCGAGCGAATGGGCGTCAATACCGGACCTTCGCCTTCCTTGAAGGCAACCTGCTGCCGCAACGCGTCGGGGATCACCAGGATATCGGAAAACAGGATGGCGGCGTCGAAGCCATAGCGGCGCAGCGGTTGCAACGTCACCTCGACCGCCAGGTCGGGATTGTAGCACAGGTCCAGGAAGCTGCCCGCCTCGGCGCGGGTGGCGCGGTATTCCGGCAGGTAACGCCCGGCCTGGCGCATCAGCCAGAACGGCGGCGGGGTCAGGGTTTCGCCCGCGAGGGCCTGGAGGAATCGCTTGCTGGGCTTGCTGGTCACGGCGGTGCCTTTCCGGGTTATCCGGTGCTAGGTCATACAAGGTTTATTTCTATGAGAAAAGGTGGCTGAGGTTGTGGGTATCTGTGGACATCGGGGATTGGACTCGCTCCACACCTTATCCACAGAGCTGTCCCCGCTTGGCGGGTTGTCCCGGGCTTTCTGTGGACAAGATGGGGACAATTGGCGATGACGCGTGGAATCCCTGGATTTCCGCCGCTTTCGCAAAACGGGGAAAGCCGGGGAAAGCGGATGCCGCCGCCGATGATTCACGCTATTGTCGGAAAGGGGCGAGTCTTCGTCCCCAGGGGGGCCGAACACGGGATGGCGACCCGGTCAACGGGTGTGCTTTTTCGCCCATTCCCCCGGACCCCCGGGTTATCCCCACGATTCCACGGTATCCACAGGACCATGCGCAGCTTCCATCTTCATCTGGTGTCCGACGCCACCGGCGAAACCGTCACTTCCGTCACCCGCGCCTGCATGGTGCAGTTCGAAGGCGTGCAGGCCGTCCAGCACAATTGGTGGCTGGTGCGCAGCCAGGGCCAGGTGGAGCGGGTGATCGCCGGGATCGAGGAAAATCCAGGCATCGTGCTGTGCACCCTGGTGGACACGGCGGTGCGCGGCATCCTCGAGGAAGCCTGTCGCCGCATGCATGTGCCGTGCATTCCGGTGCTGGACCCGGTGCTGGGGGCGCTGGCCGGATATTTGGGCGCCGAGATGCACGCCACCCCCGGTCGGCAATACGTGCTGGACGCCGAATATTTCGCCCGCATCGACGCCATGCAATTCACCCTGAACCATGACGACGGCCAGTTGCTGGACGATCTGGAGGATGCCGACATCGTGGTGATCGGCGTGTCGCGCACGTCCAAGACGCCGACCTGCATGTATCTGGCCAACCGTGGCTACAAATGCGCCAATTATCCCCTGGTGCCGGGGGTGCCGCTGCCTGCCCAGTTCGAGGGATTGCGCCGTCCGCTGGTGGTCGGACTGACCAAGGACCCGAAAAGCCTGTCCGACATCCGCCGCGCCCGCCTGCGCTTCCTGAACCATGACGAGGAATCCGATTACGCCCAGTTCGAGAAGGTGCGCGAGGAAGTGGCCTCGGCCCGCCGCCTGTTCTCGCGCCATGGCTGGCCGGTGGTGGACGTGACCCGCCGCTCCATCGAGGAAGCCTCGGCCACCATCATTCAATTGCACGGCCAACACATGTCCAAGCTGGAGGGCGGCAAGTGATCGTCCTCGCCTCGGGCTCGGCCACCCGCCGGATCATGCTGGAAAACGCCGGGGTGCCGTTGGTGGTCGATACCGCGCCGGTGGACGAGGCGGCGGTCAAGGATGCCATGCGCGCCGAAACCGACAACCCGGCCCGCGTCGCCGAGGTGCTGGCCGAACTGAAGGCCACCCGGGTTTCCGCCCGCCATCCCGGTGCCCTGGTGGTCGGCGCCGACCAGATGCTGGAATGCGAGCGGCGCTGGTTCGACAAGCCCGCCGACCGGGATGCCGCCCGCGCCCAGTTGCTGGCCCTGCGCGACAAAAGCCATCGGCTGGTGTCGTCGGTGGTGGTGGTGCGCGACGGCCGGCGGCTGTGGCATCACACCGATTCCGCCCGGCTGGACATGCGGCGGTTTTCCGACCATTTCCTGGACCAATACCTGGATCGGGCCGGGGCGGCGGTGCTGTCCTCGGTCGGCGCCTATCAGTTGGAAGGGCTGGGCGCGCAATTGTTCCGGGCGGTCGAGGGCGACCATTTCACCATCCTCGGCCTGCCCTTGCTGCCGCTGCTGGATTTCCTGCGTGAAAACGGAGTTCTGATTCCATGACCATTTCCGGCAAGGCCAAACTGGCGGGTGTCATCGGCTGGCCGGTGGGGCATTCCCGCTCGCCGCGTCTGCATGGCTATTGGCTCAAGCATCTGGGCATCGACGGTGCCTATGTGCCGCTGGCGGTGAAACCCGAGGATTTCCAGCAAGTGCTGCGCACCCTGCCGCGCATGGGCTTCGTCGGCGCCAACGTCACCGTGCCGCACAAGGAACAGGCCCTGGCCCTGGCCGATCATGTCGAGCCGCTGGCCCGCCGCATCGGCGCGGTCAATACCCTGGTGGTGCGGCCCGACGGCAGCATCGAAGGCCGCAACACCGACGCTTTCGGCTTCCTGGAAAACCTGCGCCACGGCGCGCCGCACTGGAAAGCCGCGGCGGAACCGGCGGTGGTGCTGGGCGCCGGCGGCGCCGCCCGTGCCGTCTGTGCCGCGCTGGTGGATGCGGGCGTGCCGGAAATCCGGCTGGTCAACCGTTCGCGCGACCGCGCCGAAAAGCTGGCGGCCGAAATCGGCGGCCGTTTCACCGTGGTGGAATGGGACAAGGGCGCCGATGCCCTGGCCGGGGCCGGGCTGCTGGTCAACACCACCACCCTGGGCATGACCGGTCAGCCGCCGCTGACATTGGATCTGTCGCCCCTGCCGCTGCATGCGGTGGTCAACGACATCGTCTATGCGCCGCTGATGACCCAATTGCTGGTGGCGGCGGCGGCACGCGGCAACCGGGCGGTGGACGGCCTGGGCATGTTGCTGTGGCAGGCGGTGCCGGGGTTCGAGGCATGGTTCGGCACCCGGCCCGAGGTGACGCCCGCCTTGCGCAATTTCGTGCTGGGATGACATGAAGATCCTGGGCCTGACCGGTTCCATCGGCATGGGCAAATCCACCGCCGCCGCCATGCTGCGGCGGCTGGGGGTGCCGGTGCACGACGCCGACGCCACGGTGCACCGGCTGCTGGGCCGGGGCGGCGCGGCGGTGGCGGCGGTGGATGGCGCCTTTCCCGGCGTGGTGCGCGACGGCGCGGTCGATCGCCAGGAACTGGGACGGCGGGTGTTCGGGCAACCGGCCGAATTGCGCCGTCTCGAAGCCATCCTGCATCCGCTGGTGCGCCGGGCCGAAACGGAATTCCTCAAGCGGCACCGCCGTCGCGGCACCCGGCTGGTGGTGCTGGACATCCCGCTGCTGTTCGAAACCGGTGGCGAGCGCCGCTGCGATGCGGTGGCGGTGGTGTCCTGTCCGGCCTTTCTTCAGGCGCAGCGGGTGCTGCGCCGCCCCGGCATGAGTGCCGCCAAACTGGCCGCCATCCGCGCCCAACAGATGCCCGACCGGGAAAAGCGTCGCCGCGCCCGCTTCGTGCTGCCCAGCGGCGCGGGCAAGGTTCCGGTGTTGCGCGGATTGAAACGCATCGTCACAGTGCTGCGCCAAGCACCCTGAGCGAAAAGAGAGCCATGCGCGAGATCGTCCTCGATACGGAAACCACCGGCTTCGATCCCATGACGGGCGACCGCATCGTGGAAATCGGCTGTGTCGAACTGATCAACCACCTGCCCAGCGGGATCGTCTATCACCAATACATCAATCCCGAACGCCACATGCCGGAAGAGGCGTTCAAGGTGCACGGCCTGTCCGACGAATTCCTGTCCGACAAGCCGGTCTTCGCCGAGATCGTCGCCGATTTCCGCAAGTTCATCGGCGACGCGCCGCTGGTGATCCACAACGCCGAATTCGACATGAAATTCATCAATGCCGAATTCGCCCGTCTGGGTTTTCCCGCTTTGCCCATGAGCCGGGCCATCGACACGGTGGTCATGGCGCGCAAGAAATTCCCCGGCTCGCCCGCCAACCTGGACGCCCTGTGCCGCCGGTTCGAGATCGACAATTCCAACCGTACCTTCCACGGCGCGCTGCTGGATTCGGAATTGCTGGCCGAGGTCTACCTGCAACTGATCGGCGGCCGCCAGCCGGGGTTCGAACTGGGCCTGTCGGGGGCGAAGAACGCCGCCCAGGTGCAGGTGGTGCGCGAACGCCGCGAACCGCGTCCGCACGCCCCCACCCCCGAGGAACTGGAGACCCACGCCGCCTTTGTCGCCAAGCTGAAAAAGGCCATCTGGCTGCGCGAACCCGAGCCCGAGGGCGACGCCGCCAAGGCATGAAAAAAGGCGAGGTCCTTGCGGTCCTCGCCTTTTTCATGCGCGCCGGAAATCAGGCGTTGCCGACGGCCTGGCCTTCGGCGGCTTCCATGCGGGCGCGATACAACTGGATGAAGTCGATGGGCTGGATCATCAGCGGCGGGAAACCGCCGTCGCGGGTCATGTCGGCGATGATGTTGCGCGCGAACGGGAACAGCATGCGCGGGCATTCGATCAGCAGCATGGCCTGAACGTGTTCGGGGGCGACGTTGATGGTGAAGATGCCGCCATAGACCAACTCGACGATGAACACCGGGCGGCCGTCTTCCAGCTTGGCCTCGACCTTCAGGTGCAGCGACACCTCATAGGTGTTCTCGTGCAGTTGCTGGGCGTTGATGTCCACATGGATCGGAATGTTGGGATTCTGACCCTGCATCTCGGCGAAGATCGCCGGAGCACCCGGAACCTCGAAGGACAGGTCCTTGACGTACTGGCCGTTGACCACCAGCGGCGGCAGGGCGGATTCGGAAGTGTTGGTGTCGGTCATGCTCGCGTTTCCTCAGATTCGGGCGCTGCCGGATGGCTAGCACGGATCAGGAAACGGCACAACCGCCGGGGCTACTTGTCGCCGTCCACCACCTTGTATTCCGCCTCGATCACCTGGGGACCACGGCTGGCGGGGGCGGCCTGGACCACCATCCGGGCCAGCAGCAGGCCGCGCAACGCCATGCGCACCGGCGGCAACAGCAGGGCCAGGGCCACGAAATCGCTGAAGAAGCCGGGCAGCACCAGCAGCACACCGGCCAGGGCCAGGCACACGCCGTCGAACACTTCGCCCACCGGCATCTCGCCATGTTCCATCTGGGCACGGGTGCGGGTCAGCACCGCCAGCCCCTGGCGACGCAGCAAGGCCATGCCCGCCATGCCCGCGCCGATGGCCAGCGCGATGGTGGGCAGCAGGCCGATCCAGTCGGCCGCCTGGATGAACAGGGCGATTTCCACCACGGGTACGGCGATGATCGCCGCCAAAACCAACCAAGCCATGCTTGCTCTTTGCCTTTCCGGGGCTTATCTGTTGGGATAGTAACGCGAAACGGGCGGTTTTGCTCGCTTCTTCCCGAAAAGTAGGTCCATGAGCGGCGATTCCTATCTTCTCGACATCGTTTTTTTCGCCGTGGTCGCTGTGGCACTGATCATGCGGCTGCGCAACGTGCTGGGCAAGCGTACCGGCAATGAACGGCCGCCGCCGCAATGGGAGCGGCAGGAAGCCCCCGACAACGTGGTGGACATCGGCACCGCCCGATCCCGCGCCGCCGCGCCGGACGAGGCCGAGGACGAGAAACTGCCGCCCGGCCCGCTGGGCGAGGGCGTGGCGGAAATCCGTGCCGCCGATCCGTCCTTCCGCCTGGACCCGTTCCTGTCGGGCGCGCGGATGGCGTTCGAGATGATCCTGCAAGCCTTTGCCGCGGGCGATTTGCGCACCTTGCGGCCGTTGCTGGCGGATGGCGTCTATCGTCCCTTCGCCGACGCCATCGAGGCGCGCGGCCGATCGGGCGAGACGCTGATCAGCGAATTGATGGGCATCCGCGAGGTCAAGGCGGTGGACGCCCGCATGAACGGCACCCTGGCGGAAGTCACCGTGCGCTTCGTGTCGGAACAGGTCAACGCGGTCAAGGATTCCGAAGGCCGGGTGGTCGATGGCGATCCCAACCGGGTGATCGACGTGATCGACATCTGGACCTTCCGCCGCGACACCCGCACGGCCGATCCCAACTGGCAACTGGTGGCGACCCGCGCCGCCGAGGACCAGAGCGGCCGCGCCTGACGGAGCCTGCCCGATGCGTCGCCTGTCGTCCCTGTTGCTGGTCCTGGCCGTGGCCGCCTGCGCCGAGGCCCCCGTCCGCACCCCGGCGCCGTGGCCGCCCGCGGGCGGGGCGGCGCCCGCCGGTCCCGACCGCGCCGATCTGCGCCCCGCCAGCTTCGCCGAATTGCCCGGCTGGCGGGACGACGCCCCCGGCGCGGCGCTGCCCGCCTTGCTGCGCTCGTGCGAGCGCCTGACCCGATTGCCCGGGGAAAAAAGCGTCGGCGCCGACGGCGCGGGCGGCACGGTGGCCGACTGGCATCCCCCCTGTTCGGCGGCCCGCCGCCTGAACGCCGCCGACCATGACGGCGTTCGCGGCTTTTTCGAGACGTGGTTCACGCCGTTCCTCGTCACCAATAACGGCCGCGCCGACGGCCTGTTCACCGGCTATTTCGAGCCCGAGCTGGACGGATCGCGCACCCGCACCGCCCGCTATGGCGTCCCCTTGCTGGGCAAGCCGCGCGACCTGGTGGTGCGCAACGACGGCCAGGGCGGCGAGCCCCAGGTGGGCCGCATGATCGGCGGCCGTTTCGAGCCCTATCCCACCCGCGCCGAGATCGAGGCCGGGGCATTGGGGCCGGTGGCGGTGCCGGTGGCCTGGGTGGCCGATCCGGTGGACGCCCACATCCTGCACATCCAGGGCTCGGGCCGCATCCGTCTGGAAGACGGCAGCGTGCTGCGTCTGGCGGTGGCGGGCACCAACGGCCACAAATTCGTCGGCATCGGCAAGATCCTGCGCGACAAGGGACTGGTCGAGGACACCTCTATGCCCGGCGTGCGGGCGTGGCTGAAGGCCAATCCCGAACAGGCCCGGGTGCTGATGGCCCAAAATCCGCGCTATGTGTTCTATCGCCCCATCGGCGGCGACGGCCCCGTCGGGTCCGAGGGCGTGGCCCTGACCGCCGAACGGTCGTTGGCGGTGGACACCCGCTTCGTGCCCCTGGGGGTGCCGGTATTCCTGGACACCGTCGAACCCTCGGGTCGGCCGCTGCGGCGGCTGATGGTCGCCCAGGACACCGGCACCGCCATCAAGGGCGTGGTGCGCGGCGACTTCTTTTGGGGGGCGGGCGAAGCGGCGTTCGAAAAGGCCGGGCGCATGAAAAGCCCCGGCCGCTATTGGATGCTGTTGCCGCGTTCGCGCTCGCCCCGTCTCGCCGCCCTGGATTCCGGCCCCGGCGCCGATTTATGGTAATCGCCCGGGGGAAATGTCCATGAGTGCCATCATGGCCGACTGGCGTGCCAAGAAAGCCCAGGAAGAGGACGACCTGCACCGGCGGTTGTGCGACGCCATGCAGGCGGGCCGCATCGAGGTCTATACCGACCAGCGCATGCTCGATTTCCAGGGCTCGCCGGTCCACAACGGCTGGGACCACCTGTTGCCGTTGCTGGTGCTGATGGTGCTGGCCCTGGCCATCCTGTTGGCCACCGGGGTCGCCATCGGCATCGTCGCCATGACCCTGGGGGCGCTGGGCCACCTGCTGGGGATCAAGCATTTCCTGGCGTGGCGCATCCGGCTGCGCACCAAGACCTATATCCAGCACGGCGCCGCCCATCTGAACCAGGTGTGGCAATTGGGCGGCATGGCGCTGGTGATGATGAACAGCAGCGAACCGCCCTGTGTGGCGCCGCGCGGCGACTGGCGCAAATTCGTGCGCCGCAACCTGCCCGCCGACGGTCAGCCGCCGGGGCTCGGGGCGATGGCGGACGACGAAGCCGCCGCCCAGGAGATCCTGCCGCCGGGAAGCGGCCGGACATGAGCGGGCGGAACCGGCGCCGCGTCCTGACCCCGGACGAGGTCCGCATCTGGCGGGCGGTGGCGGGGACGGTGACGCCGTTGCCCGGCCGCGCCGTGCCCGAGGATGAAACCCCGCCGCCCGAGCCCGAGGCGGACAAGCCCGCTCCTTCTCCGCGCCCCGCCCCGCCCTCGCCCCGTCCGGCGGCACCGCCGCCGCAACGGGTGTTGCCGCCGCTGGCCCCCGGCAACACGCCCGGCCTGGACAAACGCTCGGCCGAGCGCATGAAGCGGGGCGAGATGGAGATCGACGGACGCCTGGACCTGCACGGCATGACCCAGGACACCGCCCACGCCGCCCTGGTCGGTTTCGTCGCCCGCGCCTATGACGGCGGTCGCCGCTGTCTGCTGGTGATCACCGGCAAGGGCTATCGTGAGGGTACCGGCGTGTTGCGGGCCAATGTGCCGCGCTGGCTGAACCAGTCGCCGTGCCGCGAACGCATCCTGGGCTTTTCCCCCGCCCGCCCCCAGCATGGCGGCGAGGGCGCGCTGTATGTGCTGATCAAGCGGCGGCGCTGACATGACTCCGTTCGGCGCCAAGGTCCGCGCCCTGCGCGACGCCCGGAACATTCCGCTGAAACGCATGGCCGCCGACCTCAACCTGTCCTCGGCCTATCTGTCGGCGCTGGAACACGGCCATCGTGGCCGCCCGGCCCCGGGGCTGGTCATGCAGATCGCCGGCTATCTGGGCTGCATCTGGGACGAGGCCGAGGAATTGAAACGTCTGGCCGACCTGTCCCACCCGCGCGTCACCATCGACACCGCCGGTCTGTCGCCCGACCGCACCGAACTGGCGAATCGGCTGGCGGAAACCATCGGGTCCTTACCTGATGAAACAGTTGCGGGCATGTTGTCGCTGCTGCGGGAATGACAAAAACCCCAAATGGTTGTCGCCTTGCCGGACGGAATACTTATTTGGTGCGATTCTGTCTATTTCAATAGGCTGCGAAACAGGAAGTTAAAGCGAAAGTTTGTGTTGATTGGGCGATAAAAAACCCCATATGGTCCGTGCCCCCCATCTATCGTGAATTTCCCTCGTGCATACAATTCTCCATGTCGCCAATTTCTCAGACCGCTTGAAGGGTGCCGGTTTCGCCGCCCTGCAATACAAGCTGACCAATGGCTTGGTCCGCGCCGGTCACAACGTGGTCACGTTCAGCGACCGCGATGCCGCACGGGCGGCGACGCCGCTGTTGTCGCGCAAGATCGGTCGTCGGGGGGCCAACCGGCGTCTGTTGCAATTGGTGCGCAATCTGCGTCCGGATGTGGTGATGTTCGGCCATGCCGACACCATCCATCCGGAAACGGTGGCGGCGATCCGCGAACATCTGCCCGGGGTGCGGCTGGTGCAGTGGAACGTCGACCCGCTGTTCGACGCCGACAACGTGGACCGCATCCGCTCGAAGATCGCCCTGGTGGACATCACCTTCGTCACCACCGCCGGTCCGCTGTTGCAGGATCTGGCCAGGGATGGCGCCAGGGTGGCATTCCTGCCCAACGCCACCGATCTCAGCATCGAACGGGGAAAGGCTTTTGCCGCCCCGGCGTATGACTGGGATGTATTCTATGCGGTGGGGTCCGGCCATTTCACCCGCCGCCATTGCGGCCAGGACGTGACGCCGGTCGATTTGCTTCAGAATCTCAAGACCCGGCTGCCCGATTGCCGTTTCCTGACGCCGGGCATCGATGCTCCGCATCTGGAAGGGGCCGAATGCATGGCGGCCATGGCATCGTCGCGCATCGGCCTGAACATCAGCCGCCGCAACGACGTGCGTTGGTATTCGTCGGATCGCATGGCGCAACTGGCGGGCAACGGCGTGCTGGTGGCCATGGAACGGGCCAGCGGCTTCGACCAGTTGTTCGGCGACGATGAAATGGCGTTCTACGACACTGCCGACGGTTTGGTGGACATCCTGGCGCGGTTCAGCCGCGACGATGCGGCGTGCCGCGCCATGGCCCAACGGGGATGGGCGGCCTATCACGCCATGTTCGATGTGACCCGCGTGGCGCACTACATGATCGGCGTCACCGAAGGCCGCATCGATGCCGCCACCTTCGACTGGCGCAATGATCGTCAATGCCCGCCGGTGCCCATGCGCAAATGCGCGTGATCAGGATCGCAGCAGCCGAAACGTCCGGGTGCCGTCGCGGCTGACGGTGCCGTCGCGCACCAGGGCGGCCAGGGTGCGGTACAGCGCCTCGCGCGTGATGCCGATGTCGCGGGCGACCTCGGTCAAGGTGCGTGGCAGGGTGATGGCGCGGTCGGCGGCCCCGGCGCGCACCAGATACCCCAGCACGCGCTCGCGGGCGCCCTTTTGCCGCACCAGTTCCAGCCGCCCGCGCATGCGGTGCAGGTCGCGGGCCAGCAACGCGGCGAAGGCCAGGGCGATATCGGGATGGGCCTTCAACTGCAACAGCACCGGGGTCTTGGCGAAGGCCAATACCACCGCGTCGGTTTCCGCCACCGCGTCGCATGGACAGGTTTCGGTGAACAGCGCCCATTCGGCAAAGGCGGTTCCGGCCTCGGCAGTATGCAGCGGCACCCCGGCCCGCATCATGCGGATGCTGCCCTGTTCCACATGAAACAGCGCGTTGGCCGGGTCGCCAAAGGCGAACAGGCTTTCCCCCGCCGCCAGGGTACGGCGGCTGGGCTTCAGGCTTCGGAAAAGATTGAGAATCTCGTCGGCCACGGCACCCCTCCCTTTATGACCGCAATCATACCAAGGGAACAGGGATGCGCGAAGGGGCAAGCCCCTTCGCCTTTATATTTTGTCCCTCGCCGGGCGGGTGCATCCGCACCCTTGGCCGCCGCCGCAATGGCGGCAGGGGTCAAAGGATGAACTTCGCCAGATCGGCCTTTTTCGCTAGGCCGCCGACCCGTTCGCCCACCATGTCGGCGGTGATGGTGATCACCGTGCCGGGGCTTTGGTCGGGGGCGGTGAAGCTGATGTCTTCCAGCAGGCGTTCCAGCACGGTGTGCAGGCGCCGCGCGCCGATATTCTCGACCGAGCGGTTGATCTCGGCCGCCAGATCGGCCAGGGCGGTGATGGAGTCTTCGGCGAAATCCAGGGTCACGTCCTCGGTGGCCAGCAGCGCCTTGTACTGTTTGATCAGGCTGGCCTCGGGCTCGGTCAGGATGCGGACGAAATCGTCGCGGCTGAGCGCCTGAAGCTCGACGCGGATGGGCAGGCGGCCCTGAAGTTCGGGCAGCAGGTCGCTGGGCTTGGCCAGATGAAAGGCGCCCGACGCGATGAACAGGATGTGGTCGGTCTTGACGTTGCCGTGCTTGGTGGCGACGGTGGTGCCCTCGATCAGCGGCAGCAGATCGCGCTGCACGCCCTCGCGGCTGACGTCGCCGCCGACGTGGTGTTCGCTGGAACGGGCGCAGATCTTGTCGATCTCGTCGATGAAGACGATGCCGTTGTTCTCGACCGCCCAGATGGCGTCCTTCACCACCGCGTCCTGATCCAGCAGCTTGTCGGATTCCTCGCTCAGCAGCACGGCGCCCGCGTCCTTGACGCTCAGGCGGCGCGGCTTGGTGCGGCCGCCGCCGAACGCCTTGCCCAGCATGTCCGACAGATTGATCATGCCGACCTGGCCGCCGGGCATTCCGGGAATGTCGAAGGTGGGCATTCCGGCATTGCCGCTGTCGGCGACGTGGATTTCCACTTCCTTGTCGTCCAGCGTCCCCTCGCGCAGCATCTTGCGGAATTTCTGGCGGGTGTCCTGGCTGGCGGTTTCGCCGACCAGGGCGTCCAGCAGCCGTTCCTCGGCGGCGATCTCGGCCTTGGCGGCGACCTGCTTCTTCAGCTTCTCGCGGGTCATGCCGATGCTGATTTCCACCAGATCGCGGACGATCTGTTCCACGTCGCGGCCCACATAGCCCACTTCGGTGAACTTGGTGGCCTCGACCTTGAGGAACGGCGCCTGGGCCAGCCGGGCCAGCCGCCGGGCGATCTCGGTCTTGCCGACGCCGGTCGGGCCGATCATCAGGATGTTCTTGGGCAGAACCTCTTCACGCAGGGCGTCGGGCAGTTGCTGACGGCGCCAGCGGTTGCGCAGGGCGATGGCGACGGCGCGCTTGGCGTCGTTCTGGCCGACGATATAGCGGTCCAGTTCCGAGACGATCTCGCGCGGGGAGAAGGACGACGGCATGGCTCAGAGGCTCTCCACCAGGATGTTGGTGTTGGTGTAGACGCAGATGTCGGCGGCGATCTTCATGGCCTTGCGGGCGATGGCCTCGGCGTCGATGTCGGTGTCGATCAGGGCGCGGGCGGCGGCCAGGGCGTAATTGCCGCCCGAGCCGATGGCGATGATGCCGTCCTCGGGCTCCAGCACGTCGCCCTGGC
>JAEXAH010000085.1 GCA_023458315.1 Pseudomonadota bacterium | reverse complement strand
CTACGACCAAATCGTCGCCCTCTGCTGCCATGCCTGGAACCGCCTCGTGGACCAACCGTGGAAGATCATGTCCATCGGCCGTCGCCAGTGGGCTCATGGGTTCTGATCAATGCAGGTTGGTATAATGGGAGGGGTGGTGGCGCGCCTCACCCTCTCGCTGGAATGGTGCCGCTTTGCCCGTCAGGGACTCTGCGGCGAAGGCCAACCTCGCCCCAGTGACTCGGAAACGCGGTCGTGGGCAGAGGGCATTGGGCTGAAATCTCGGCCCAAAGAGGTCCGCTTCGACCGCTGGCCTCCCAGGGGTGTGAATGTCTGTCACCCCCTTTTCCGGGCCTGAGAAGTGGCCCCCGGCTTTCTGTTCCTGAGCGGCGGACATAATGCCCGTGAGTGGCCCGGAAATCGCCTTTGTGGCACGACCGGGCCGGGGCCTCAGAACACCAGCCGCTTGACGATCACCGCCAGCACCATCCCGACGAAGAGGCAGAGGCCGATGAACGAGCGGAAATCCTCAGCCATGGCACGCCACCCCATCCCTGATCCGCATGACGGTCTGACGGGAAACGCCATGCTCCACCACATAGGCCAACTCGATGTTGGCCCGTGCCGTCTCGGACTTCGCCAGGATGAACAGGGCTTGTGCCTGGGTCAGATAGAAGGCGGTGGTCGGGCGTCCACCCTTCGGGGATACGGGGCATGGCACCCCGTCTCCTTGTCGTACACTTCGGGAACGCCCCACCACCTCGGCCAGCGCCAGGACACGGCGAAGACCTCGGGGAACGGCTGGAACCGCGCCCCGTGATGTTCGATCCAACTGGCCTCCTTGCACTGCTGACGGAATGGGTCGTACTCCGAAGCGCCTGCTCGCGGATCGTGCCTATGATGCCTGCAAGCTCCGCTCCTGGCTCAAGAAGCGCCGCATCAAAGCCGTCATCCCATCAACGGCATCGCGGACCAAACGCTATCCGCTCGACAGGGCCGCTTACCGCCGCCGCAACGTCATCGAACGCCTGTTCAATCGCCTCAAGAACTGGCGCCGGATCGCCACAAGATACGACCGCTTGGTCGAGAACTACCTCGCCGCCATCGCCCTCGTTTCCGTTGTCATCGCCTGGGTCTGAATGAGTCCCCTACCTACAGGACCATCTCGCCGGAGGCCAGCATCCGCTCGTACAGCGCAAGGTCCTCCTGGTTATCGGCCTCGCCCCAACTGCCAGGGTAGGGGACGGCGGTGATCGGCTTGCCGCGCGCGATCAGGCGGCCAAGCAGCGAGGTCATGTCCAGGCGGTCGCCCTCGGTCGGGGGAAGGGCGGCGAGCAGATGCTCCACCTCGGCCCACGATTCGGGCGTGAATTTCAGCAGGCCCATGTATTGGCCCTCCACCTCCCCGACCGTTTGGGGGCGACGACCAATTTCCCGCACGGTTCCGTCGGGGCCGAGGCGGAAGGTTTCGGCGTCGGCCAGGGGATCCGCGAAACGCCGCGACCACAAATCCAGCCAATGGGGCGCATAAGTGATCGCCAGCCAGGCCGCGGCGACCGCCAACGATTGCGGCGCCGAGGGGTGGTAGACGATATCGGAATAGCTGACCACGCACGGCTCTGCCCGCAACCATTCCGCCGCACAGGCCAGCGAGCGGACCATGTTGGTTTCCGACCAGCGCGGATTGTCGAACAGGCGGTCGACGCCGCGATTGTCCAGCAATTGGCCGCGATAGCCGCGCACGATGGCCAATTCGGTGAATCCGGCGCGCCGGAGGGCGTCGATCTGCCAATCCAGCAACGGTCGGCCACCCAATTCGGCCAGACACTTGGGTTTTTGTTCGGTAGCGGAGCCCATCCGCGAGCCACGGCCCGCCGCCAGAATAATCGCCTTCATGCCGAGGCTCCGAAATGGTTGACGAACAGGGCCACATCCCGGGGATCGCACCCCTCGTGGCGCTCCGGGTGCCACATGATGCCAAGAATCGGCGCCGTGCGATGGCCCACCGCCTCGACGACACCATCGGGAGCACGGGCGAGAACATCCAACGGCTCCGGCAGATCGCAGGCGCCCAGATTGTGGAAGCTGTTGACCCTGCGCCCCCCCAACGGACCCGTCAGGGGATGTTCGGTGCGAACATGGTCGGCCACCGCCCCCATCACCGTGCCCCAGCGGTGCAGGATCGCCTGCATGCCACGGCAGACGCCCAGCACGGGCATGCCCGCCGCCGTCCGGTCGATCAGCCACGTTTCGACCTCGTCCCGTTCCGGCGTGTCGCCGCCCAGGGCGGCAAGGTCGCCGCCGCCGGTCAGGATGGCGCCCGCCGGGCGCAGCGTCTCGACCATGCGGCTGGCGGTGGGCAGATGGTTGGGCAGGGGCAGCGGCGTCAGTCCGCAGGCGGCAAGGAAACTCCACCAGCGCTGATCAAGGCCGTCGCGGCGCTCGCCGGTGGCCGGGTCGTGGATCACCCGCTGGGTCAGGGCGACCAGCGTCATCGCAAAACCACCACACGGCGGCTGGCGCAATCCAGGTGAACGAGCTTGGCCCGCGACCAGCGGCCGAAAAGCTGCTCGCCCGCGCCGATCACCGCCGGAAGGTTCAACTCGCTGGCCCGCACCGCCATGTGGGAATTGGCGCCGCCATAGCAGGTGATGAAACCGGCGATCCCGCGCGAGAACAGCCAGTCATACCCGGGGTCGGCGCTGGGCAGCACCACGATGGCCCCGGCCAGGTCATCCTCGGTACGTGCCTCGCACACCCGGCCGATGGCGCTGCCGCGGGTGATGAAATTGGGCTCGGACGGCGGATAGTGGAACGACCACACCTGCTCGGACGCGGTGATCAGCGGCGGCAGCACGATCTGCTGGGTGCGCTCGTAGCGGCGCCGCCCCCGGGCGATGCTTTCCTCCAGCACCTCGCGCGGGTCGCTGCACCCGCCGTGAAGGTCGCGGACCACGCCCACATCGGCGAAGGACATGTCCTCGCGGCTGAAGCCATGCTCGGCGCCGATGTCGGCCAACAGCGACAGGGCGTCGGACAGCGAGCGGCTGAAGATGAATTTCGACCATTCCCGGCCACGGATACCCGCCTCGAGGAAATCCATCAGCCCGACCACGTCGTGGTCCAGTTCGTGCGTTGCCAGCAACGCCGCGATCTCGCGCATCTGCGGCAGGGTCAGCGTGAAAGGCTGGCGTGTGGTCGTCTTGGGCGCCGCCGGTCCGGTCGGATCGCCGAAATAAAGCTCGGCGCATTCGTCATAGCGTTGGCTGACGATGTCATAGGTGCCCGGCCGAAGGTGGCCGTACTTGGCCAGGAAACTGGCCCGGTCGAGGCTGTGGAGGTCGCGGTCCAGCGCCGTGCCCACGGTGTCGAGCCCGGCCATGAACGCTTCGCATTGCTCGGCGCCCAGAACGCCCACCTTCACCATCGAGCGCAGTATCTGCGCGGCGATGAAACCGGCGCGGGCCAGTCCGGCAAACGGCAGGGTGCCGTAACGCTTGGTGTTTTCCAGGTGCCAGTACACCTTGGAAACGGGATCGAGATCCGAGGCATTGATCACCGAGCGCCGACGCTCCAGTTCCTCGATCCGCCCCCAATCGGTGCGCCACAGGCCGGTGTCGCGGTTGATGATCCGGTTGGTCAGGCGCCGCAGCGCGGCAGCCAACTGGGTGCGCTCGTCGTTGGAGAAGCCAGCTTCCGACAGCCGGGCCAGGCGCTGCTCCATGTCGAAGCTGTAACAGGAATGGATGATCTCGAACTCCACCTTGTCGTGAAGTTCAGGCAGCGCGATCAGACGGCCCACATAATGGTCGACCAGACGGTCGGCAAGATCGTCGGGCAAATCCGACGGGATGAAGGAATTGAAGCTGACCCGCACGTCGATATAGGGCAGGCCGTGAAATTCCAGCATCAGCGGAAAGCTGCGCAGGTTGCGATAGCCATAATTATGGCGCTGGTACGCCCATACCGAATCCGTGACCAGATCACGATAGATGGACAGCGCCAGCGGATGCGGACGGATCCCGATGATTTCCGCCGGATTCCAGTCGGGCATCACGCCAAAGGCGGTACGGGCGCCGTGCAGATAAGGCTGCGGCCGATTCAACTGGTCGATCTTGCGGGCAATGCTCGCCAGCAACCGACCGTGTTCATCAAGCGGCATGGTCGACGCCTCGGGCAGCACCAGCGGGCGGGCCTGCAACAACACGGGCATGTCCGCGCCACTCACCAACGCGAATTCCACGTCGATGGCATCCGCGCCAAGCAGGTTTTCCAACTCGCGCAACATGCCGACCACGGCGGTCATTCCGGTATCGGCGGGCACGTCGCTGCCGCGCCACAGGTAGAACGTGGTGTAGTCCCCCTGCCGCCCCGAAGTCACCGAATCGGTTTCCGCCCCCTCGGCGCTGTTGATGACGTAATAGGGCGCGCCGGTGGCCGGTTCACGGGTGAACGCCACGCCGCTCGACACCACCCCCGCCAGCATGGGCTGGACCAGCACTTCGTTGTCCGGCGTCGCGCAATCCTGGGCGGCATAGGCCCCCAGCACGTCGATGATCGCCAGTTTCAGGGCGTCGCGCCCCACCACCCCGGCGACCGACAGGAACTTGCCCGCCGCCGAGGCGCGACTTCCATCCTCGAACACCGAACTGGAGCGGACGATGACCGCCTGGCCCGCCCAAGGTTGGGCCAGGATGCGGTCCAGCACGCCCTCGGGATCGGCCGCCCATGCCGCGGCGGTGAAATAGTGGAGCGGCAGCACCCGGCTGCTGCGAACCATTGCGGCCAGGGCTTCAAGGGTGCGGGCCTTGCTGGCGAAGATCACCGGAGGCGCCATGGCGGTCATGACAGACCTTTCGCGTCGAGCAGATCGAGAATGTCCCGCGCCGCCCGCCCTGGCGCCGTGGCACCGTGATTCTCGATCACCAGATCGGGGGCTTCCGGTTCTTCGGCGGGAATGTCGACACCGATCACGTCCCGCAATTGACCGGCGCGGGCACGGGCATAGATGTCCTTGACGTCGCGTCGCTCAAGCTCGGCGAGTGGCACCTGAAGATAGATTTCCACATAATTGGCGATGTGCTGCCGGTTCCAGGCCCGCACCTCGTGGAACATGGACATGGTGGCGCAGATCACAATCTGGCCTTGCCCGGCCAGTTCATGGCACAGGCTGGCATAGCTTTTCGCCAGCCGCAGGCGGTCGGAACGACCGTGCCCATGCTGGGCCAGGGGGGCGAAGATATGGCGAAGCACATCGCCGTCAAGCAACACCGGGCGGGCGCCGCGTCTGACCAGCGCATCCCGGACCAGACCGGCGACGGTCGTCTTTCCGGCACCCGACAGGCCGGTGATCCACAGCACCAATCCCGTCGCGGCCATCATGTCACCCTTTCCGCCGGGCGGCCCAGGCGCGGGTCAGGTAGGTGACTTCCAGCGTATCGATCCCTTCCAGCCGCTCTTCGATGCGGCGCAGGAAAGCGGCGAAGCGTTCGGGGCCCAACTGCGCCTGGACATCGTTGACCGAGCGCCAGGCGCCAAGATAATGCTCGCGGCTCTGCATGGCCACATGACGGCCCTCAAGGGTCACGACGTCGTCGAAACGGCCACACCCCCACAGGCGCTCGGTCAGCGTTTCGGTGAAGCTGGAGCGGCCAGAGGAGCGCCGTTCAAGCCCGGGACACAAATCGTCCAGGTAGCCTTCGATCTCGACGAACAGGGGATTGACCTCGATCAGCCGGGGGTTCCACACCGCGCAGAACCATCCGTCGGACCGCAGCACACGGTGGAATTCGCCGACCGCCGCATCGAAATCCGCCCAATGGAACGAGGACGCCATGGTCAGCAGGTCCACCGAACACGATGGCAGGCCGGTTTGTTCCGCCTGTCCGGCCAGCCAGCGGATGGGAAAGGCCGCCTGGTCACGCACGCCTGCGGCGCGCATGGCGTCGCTCGGCTCGACCGCCACCACCGAGCGCAGGCCGCGTTGCGCCAGCATGCGGGTCCAGATGCCGGTTCCGGCGCCCACGTCGGCGGCATCGATGTCCGCCGGATTGCGTTCAAGCAATCCCAGAAGGGCACTGACAACGGAGGGAGCGTATGACGGGCGGTAGCGCGAATATTCGCCAGCAAGCCGGTCAAACTTACCAAGCTGGATGCTCAAAGCCTTTTCGCCTTCACCCTTACTGTGCACGATGTTACCGTAGAATATGTGCGTTATGTCGTCAATATGGGGCAGCGAATGCCGCGTTGCATAACCGATCTATTCGATCAGGGTTATTATGAAGAAGTCCTTAATCATGGCTCATTACTGACGGAGACGGTGACGTCCGCCGAGGTCGAGTCTTTGATGGAGGCCGCCCTGTTGCTGGGGCGTCCGGACGAGGCGCTGGGGTGGTGGACCCTGGACGCGGGCGCGCAGGGTGGCGGCGTGGATTTCCACTGGGTATTGAAACGCTTGCGGCTGTGGCACCACGAAACCGATCTTCACCTACAGATCATCGGCGCCATCCCGAAACCCCGCTATCGGAAGTGGGCGGCCGCGCTGGCGCAGCATGTGCTCACCCTTCATCCCGGCGACCCGCGGCCGCTGGCGCTGTTGCGCGAGGCCGACATCGACGCCGCCCCCTATGAACGGTTGGCTCCCTGCCGCCGGCCGATTCTCGCCTCGCCCGGCAGCAGCGGGCTGACGTGGCTGACCAATGCCCTGATCGAAGCCGGGGTGCGGGCGGAAAACGCGTTGCCGCTGTTCTTCGCCAAATGCTGCGACATGGACGAGAGAACAGAACTCTACGAAAACATCACGGCGGAAACCGGCGTGGGGGAACAGTTCTTCTATCCGGCGCTGTTCTGGAAACAGCATTTTCTGTTCCGCAACGACATCGTGGTCACTACCGGCCACCGGCTTTATCCGCAACAGGCCGTGGTCGGCCGTGACCTGCTGCTGATGATGCGCGATCCGCGCGACATGGTCTGGTCCGCCTATCACGTCTACCGCAAGGACGACGAAGACTTCGCCGCCTTCGCGGCCCGCCGCGTGCGGTACTGGAACGCCTGGGTCGACCTGCATCTCGGCTACGGCGAGCGCACGGGCGTGGTGTGGTTCGAGGATTACAAGCGCGACGCCGGCAAAACGCTCGAGGCTGCCTTGCGTTTCCTGGCGGTCGAGGTGGAACCGACCGTCGTCGGGGCGGCACTGGAGCGGTCGGATTTCACCCAGGCGGCGCTGACCGAGAACGCCTACCGCCGCCAGCACGGGAACGCGCCGCTGCCCGCCCCCCTGGCCCGCTCGGGAAGGGTCGGCGAGCATCGCCACCTTCCCGAATATGCCGAGGTGTTCGACGGGATAGAGCGCGGCACCGCCGAGCGGGTCGCCCGGCTGCGGGCGCTTTCACTCCCCCTATAGACTACAATTGCAGCAGCAAAGGGTCGTGGCACTGGGGCCAGACATAGGCGACGTCGTCCCGCAGGCAGAAGCTCTGGCCTTGCGAGCGGCACATCTCGGCGGTGAAGTGCAGGAACCAGCAATTGTGCCAGGCCGTGTTGACGCACAGCGTCAGCAAGGGTGGGCCCGCCGGCGATGTGCGCGTGGACGGGTAGTACAGGAACGGGTAGTGGTGAACCAGCTCTGAAACCCAGGTGCGGTTGAACCGTGGATCCAGGGGTTTCACCAGGTCGTTCTTGTACAGGTGGTACGACAGCGGCGTCTCTTCCTTGGCCGAGCCGGGGGTCTCGCGGTATTCGTCGTAGACGTGGCGCAAGACCTCGCGATGGTGCCGCCGCAGAACCATGACGCCGGTGTTCGAATAATCCTCGACGCCGGTCGGCAGCTCCGCCAGCCGATATTGCTCGGCGAAACTCGCCGGACGGCCGTCCAGCGGCACGATCCGCCGCAACACGTTGTCATGCCGTTCGGGATTTTCCCACGTCTGGACCCGATCCGACACCAGTCCCACCAGATCGCTGGCATGTGCCTCGACGATGCATGGCGCGCGGTGGAAATTGACCATGACGTCGGAATCGAGCCAGACCACATGTTCGAAGCGAGAGAGTTCCGCCGTTTCCAGAATCAGCAGCTTCTGCCAGTTCGGGCTGCGCTCGCGGGCACGCGGCGTCTTGTCGATGTAATCGGTAAGAACGACGATCTCATAGCCGTGGCGTTGGGCATAGGCTTCCCAGGACGGCCGGAACCACCTTTGCCACTCCTGAACATACCTGTCGCCAATCAAGACAGTCGCCAGTGCCTTGGCCATTGAGCATCTTCCTTTGCGCCCTACGAGCAAGCGTCCGGCGCCCCCATGGGGAAACATCGCACGGCTTACGTCAGCAGGTATGCCAACGCAACAGAATTTAACCAAGGATTTTAATAAGAGCCTTGTGAAACGACGAAGACGAGTGACGCGATCGCCCATACCACGGTTTTGCGGTATCCGGTGGCCTGTTCCTCGGTGAGTTCGTAGAGGAATGGGGTTCCATCGGATGTGAAAAACGCTCCCCCTGCCTCGGCCCGATACCAGCCCTGGAGCCCCCTCATCGCCACGGGATCAATGCCTGCCTCTCTGAAAGGGCGGAAACCCTCCGGATATACTCCACCTCGTAGATGCCTCGTTCGCCTAACAGCGGGTCAAGCGTGCCGCTGGCACGAATGCTTTGATTGATAACCCATGCATAAGGAACAATACCCGCACGGGCCAGATCGTCCTGGAGCTTCTCCGCCTCGTGGACCGGCGTCGCCTCAGCCAGGGTGACGATGATCGCCTTGGTGAATTCGGGGTCGCGCAGGCGCGGCAGCAAAGCGCGCACCGCCTCAGGCATGTCCGCCTGGGTGCGAAGAACCTCGCGGTGATAAGCCTCGGCCGCATCGAGCGGCAGGATGGTGTGGCCGGTCGGCGCCGTGTCGAGGATGACGAACCGGTCCTGGCCTTGATCCACGGTTCGGGCGAAGGCGCGGAAGACGGCGATCTCTTCGGTGCAGGGCGATCGGAGATCTTCCTCCAGCATGGCGCGCCCGGCGACATCAAGGCCGCCGCCCGCCTTCGCCAGCACTTCCTCCCGGTAGGCGGCCACCTCCGCCTCGGGATCGATCCGGGTTACGGTCAATCCGGCGATGTTTTCCTCGACCGCGTAGGCGACATGGGCGGCCGGGTCGGTCGTCGACAGCGTGACCTGATGGCCGCGACGGGCCAGCGAAACCGCGATGGATGCGGCAACGGTGGTCTTGCCAACGCCGCCCTTGCCCATGGTCATCACCACGCCGTGGCCCGCAGCGGCGATGTCGGCGACCAGGGTATCCAGGTCGCCGGGCAGGTCGAGCTTGGGAATGTCAGTTGCGATCCCGGGTGCAGGCATGGAGGCCGCGCCGCCCATGCCGCGCAAGGCATCCACGCCGACCGTGCCCTTCGGCAGGAACGGTGTTTCGGTTCGCGCAAGCACCGCCAGCCCGGCAGGCATGGCCTCGATGGCCTGTCGGCCACGGGCGGTCATGGCGTCGGCAACAGCATCACCGGGCGTTGCCGCGACGAAGATGCCGTTGAGGGCGAGTCGCAGGTTGCTGACGCCCAGTTCCGCCAGTTCCCCTCGGGTGCGGTCCGCCTCGCGCAGGGCCGAGCGTTCCGGGCGGCTGACCAGGACCACCGTGGTGGTGGCCGGGTCCGACAATTGGGCGACGGTGGCGGCGTAAAGCGCCTTCTGCTTTTCCAGCCCCGCCAGCGGACCAAGGCACGACGCACCGCCGGTCGACGAGGCGATGAATTCGGTCCAGGCCGAAGGCAGCGTCAGCAGGCGCAGGGTGTGGCCGGTGGGTGCGGTGTCGAAGATGACGTGATCGAACTCGGCCGTGGCCGCCGGGTCGCCCAGCAGCTTGGCGAACTCGTCGAAGGCGGCGATCTCGACGGTGCAGGCGCCGGAGAACTGCTCCTCCATGCTGGCGATGGCCGCCGCCGGAAGGATGCCCCGATACGGCCCGACCATCCGCTCGCGGTAGTCGCGGGCCGCGGCTTCCGGGTCGATGTTGAGGGCGAACAGGTTCGCCACCCCGGCAATGGCGGTCGGCTTCGACCCAAGTCGGGTGTTGAGCACTTCGTCCAGGTTCGAGGCCGGGTCGGTGCTGACGATCAGAACCCGCTTGCCCGCCCCGGCGAGCGCAAGACCGGTGGCACAGGAAAGCGACGTCTTGCCGACGCCGCCCTTGCCGGTGAAGAACGCATAACGGGTGGTGATCGTCGGAATGGCCATGATGGCCTCCTCAGCAGCAGGACGAGCCGGAGCAGCAGGAACCGCCCGCCTTGGCGGTGATCTTCGGCTTGGCGGTGCCCAGGCCCAGCTTGGCGGCCAATTGGGCGCGGGTAAGGTAGATGCCGGTCGACACGATGTGGCCGTCGACGGCGATGATCGGCAGCCGGTCCATCCCGGCTTCCATCTCCTTCACCACCGCCGGATTGGCGGCGAATGCCTGCGGTTCGGTGCCCAGGTTGTAGCGTTGCACCTCGACGCCCTGTTCGGCCACCCACTTCAGATCGGCGGCGAAGGCGACGAGGGCCGGATCGACCTGGGGGCCGCACACTCCGGTCGAACAGCACATGGCGGGGTCGTAGACTTCGAGCTTGGTCATGGTGTCCTCCTACGCTTTGGCTTCGTACCAGCCCTTGCTGGCATTGACGATCTTGACCACCGACAACATCACCGGCACCTCGATCAGCACGCCGACGACGGTGGCGAGCGCGGCGCCCGACTGGAAGCCGAACAGGCTGATGGCGGCGGCGACGGCCAGTTCGAAGAAGTTGCTGGCGCCAATCAGCGCCGACGGCCCGGCGACGCAATGGGCGACGCCCAGCTTCTTGTTCAGCCAGTAGGCAAGGCCCGAGTTGAAATAGACCTGGATGGTGATCGGCACGGCCAGCAGCAGGATGACCAGCGGCTGGGCGATGATCTGCTCGCCCTGGAAACCGAACAGCAGGACCAGGGTGGTCAGCAATGCGCCCAGCGACAGCGGCCCCAGCCTGGCCAACAGGTTGGTCAACGCCTGCGGTCCACGCGCCAGCAGGGCCTTGCGCCACGCCTGGGCGACGATCACCGGCACCACGATGTACAGCACCACCGACAGCAACAGGGTGTCCCACGGCACGGTGATGGAGGACAGGCCCAGCAGCAGGCCGACAATGGGGGCGAAGGCGAACACCATGATGGTGTCGTTGAGCGCCACCTGGCTCAGCGTGAAATGCGGCTCGCCGTTGGTCAGGTTCGACCACACGAACACCATGGCGGTGCATGGCGCCGCCGCCAGCAGGATCAGACCGGCGATGTAGCTGTCGATCTGCTCGGCGGGCAGATAGGGGCGGAACAGGGTGGACACGAACACCCAGCCCAGCAGCGCCATGGAGAACGGCTTGACCGCCCAGTTGATGAACAGGGTGACGCCGATGCCTTTCCAGTGCTCGCGCACCTGATGCAGGGCGCCGAAATCGATTTTCAACAGCATCGGGATGATCATCAGCCAGATCAGCACCGCCACCGGCAGGTTGACCTGGGCCACCTCCATGCCGCCGATGGCGTGGAACGGCGCGGGCAGGAAATGGCCCAACGCCACGCCCGCGACGATGCACAGCGCCACCCACAGCGTCAGGTAACGCTCGAAGAACCCCATGGGAGAACCACTGGCGGCCTTCGCCGTCACTTCGCACTGGGCGGACATGTCAGACCTCCCCGGCCCGATCCGGGCCAACCTCGATCAGCTTGCGCACCTTGGCTTCGATCATGCCGTAGACCTGGCGGAACACGGCCAACCGTTCCTCGTGGTTGCCCTGGGCGTCAGCGGGGTCGGGGAAGCCGACGTGCAGCTTGCGCGGCGCGCCAGGCCAGATGGGGCAGACTTCGCCCGCCGCGTTGTCGCAGACGGTGATCACCAGATCCATCTTGGGCGCGTCCGGCAGGGCGAATTCGTCCCACGACTTCGACCGCAATCCCTCGACCGAATGGCCTTTCTCCTTGAGGATTTCGATGGAGAACGGATTGACCTTGCCGGTCGGCTTGCTTCCGGCGCTGTACGCCTTCCACTTGCCGCCGCCCAGGTCGTTGATCAGGCATTCCGCCAGCACCGAGCGGGCGCTGTTGCCGGTGCAGAGGACGAGGACATTGACGGGCTTGTCGGCCATGGTGCTTTTCCTGGGTCAGATGGTGGTCTTGCCGATGTCGTCGAGGCGCTTCTGGAGCGTCAGCTTGTCGAGCGACCGGATCGGCAGGGCGGCGAAGATGTTGATGCGGTTGGCGAGCATGCGCATGACCTCGCCACAAAAAGCCGACTTCTCGACCTCGCTGCCGGTGAAGGCGACGGGATCGGGGACGCCCCAGTGGGCGGTCATGGGCTGGCCGGGCCAGACCGGGCAGATTTCACCAGCGGCGTTGTCACAGACCGTGAAGACGAAATCCAGGTCCGGGGCGCCCGGCCGGGCGAACTCGTCCCAGGACTTCGAGCGCAGTTCCTCGGTCGGGTAATTGGTCTTCTTCAGCAGGGCCAGCACGGTCGGATCGACCTGTCCTTTGGGATGGCTGCCAGCACTGAAGGCCCGGAACTTGCCGCTCAAGTCGCGGTTCAGGATGGCCTCGGCCATGATGCTGCGCGCCGAGTTGCCGGTGCACAGAAACAGCACGTTGTAGGTCTTGTCGCTCATTGTGGTCCCCCACAGCAGGTGGATGCCTCGGGAGCCTGAACATTCGGACCAAGCGCCACCCGGCCCTGGTCGCACAGGATCTGCACGGGCACGGCGTTGACCAGAACCAGCACGCGACGATCCTCGGCCGTGGTCGGATCGTCCTTGAGGGACGCCCGGACCAGGGCCAGGAATTGCGGCGCATACGGGTTGAGTTCCCGCTCGGCCAAGCGGTAGTAGACCCACTTGCCGTCCCGGCGCTGCTGCACCAGCCCGGCAGTCTTCAGCGCCGCCAAGTGCTTAGACACGGTGGCGGGCGCCAGGTCGACCACCGTGGTGATCTGGCAGACGCAAAGCTCGCCGCCTTCCAGCAGCTTCAGGATGCGGACCCGGCTGGGGTCGGCGACGGCTTTGGCGACGGTTTCGAATGTCTCAAGCATGAGCGCACGCTACGCTTATTTCGCTGAATGGCAAAATGATACAATCGTGACAGGCCCCGGGCAACCACGGTCATCGCATGGCTGCTCCTTATTGGCAGGTGATGGCACCGCCCAGGAACATATCGGGCGGGCTCTCAACCATGCCCCACGCGGCATTACCGCCACGGTGTACGACAACCACACCTACATTCCGGAAAAGCGCCGCGCCTTGGACGTGTGGGCCGACTATTTGAAAAGCATTGTTGCCCCCGAGGACGGGGGCAACGTGGTGGAGTTGCGGGGGTGAAGCCTACAGCTCGGAAAGCTGCACGACGGTCAAATCGGGGATGGAGCGGATCGCCTTGTCGTTGGTGATGAAGGCATCACACCCGGTTTCCATGGCCGAGGCCACATGGATGGCGTCCACGAGCTTGAAGCGATGCCGTGCGCCGACCTGCGCCGCCCGCTTCACGATGTCCATTTCGACCGGCACGAGGTGGAATACCCCCACCTCATCGAAAAGCGTCTGGAACTGTAGGACGGATTCGGTGCGCTCCCGCTTATGGGCACCGTAAAGGCATTCGCCGACCGCGATTTCGCTGGTTATCAGGGCGATGTCGTTCGTTTCCGCATACTCGAAAAGGGCGTCGGCCATCTTTTGATGGGCCTCGTCCCCTTCGACAAAGTAGATGATGATGTTCGCATCCACATAGAGCTTATGCGCTCCGGCCAGCCTGCTATTCATCGCCCCGGAACTCGTGAATGTCCGCCTCGATCTGCGCCGCGCTCAAAGCGCCGTGCCGCTGCGCCCCCGCCCCCTTGAGCGCCCGCAGCCGCTCAAGCCGGGTCTGTCCGCCGCCTTGATCCTGGACGATTTCCGCAAGGTGCTTGTTCAGCGCCTCTTTCACGATGAAAGACCGCGACCGGTGGGTACTTTTCGCCGCACGATCCAAGAGGCTGCTGACGTCGTCCGGAATACGGATGGACAGAGTGGGCATTTTCATGACCTGTGAGGTTAAGGGCTAATTGTCTTGCATTGTATGACAAAGCAAGCGCCTGTCAAATCCAACTCATGAGATAGCGGGCGCAGATGCCCCCCATCTCCAGCACCACTCCAACCGAGAGCGCGAGGCCACTGACAAGCCAGACACCGGCTGGTTCAGTTCTCATGATCGCCCCCCCTTTCTCGGCCGTTCGGATATGCGAAACAGACCCCTTGCAGCCCCTGCCAAGGGTGCCTCGGGGCGGCTGGTATCACGTGTGCCCAGCGCTCTGCTGGCCTTCCTTGATCGAGGAAAGGGATGCGACTTTTGCTCTGGTGATACCCCGGTGATACCCGGCCTCGCCCGGCTAACCCCGGCCCGAAAATGGAAAGCCCCCGAAACCGTTAGGTTTCAGGGGCTTAGATGGTGCCCAGGGGCGGAATCGAACCACCGACACTGCGATTTTCAGTCGCATGCTCTACCAACTGAGCTACCTGGGCACTGATCGGCGGGCTTGGTGTTCACCGCCGTCCTCGTGAAGAGGAGGCGCTTATAACGGGTTTTTCGGGGGGCTGTCAAACGGGTATTTCACTTTTTTTCACGAAACCGTCGGCGGGATGGCGGGCGGGTCATTCCGCCTCGCCGCGCTGCCCGGCGATGTCGCCCTGTTCCTCGGTTTCCACCCGGTAGACGCCGCCCAGCCAGCGGTGCAAATCCACGTCGGCGCAGCGGGCCGAGCAGAACGGCTTGAACGTCTCGGCCGGGGGCTGACCGCAGATGGGGCAGGTCTTGTTGCTGTTGGCGGCAGGCTTGCTCATGGCTGGTCCTCGATGCCGATATCGGCGCGGCCGCGGCCCGTATCGGCCCGCAGCGTCAGCTTGCGGCCCAGGCGTTGTTCGGCCTCGGCGATGGCGGCGGGGCGGGCGTGCAGCGCCGCCGCCACCTCGGGGGCCACCACCAGGGCCAGGG
>JAEXAH010000084.1 GCA_023458315.1 Pseudomonadota bacterium | reverse complement strand
GGCCATCACCGCCTACATGGCCGCCGCCGAAGAGGCCGACGGCCGCTTCCTGGCCCGCCACCGCGCCCCCGCCGCCCTGGCCGCCAGCCAGAAGGCGGCGCTGGAGGCGCTGAAGCTGGACCCCGAGACGCTGGCCGCCGCCGACCCGCCGCCGTTGGATCATCCCTATCAGGTCTGGGGCATGGCCTCGCTGGCCAACCGCGCGACCGAGAACCGCATCCTGCCGCTGTACCGCGACGCCGCCGAACGGCTGACGGCGTGGTATCAGCGCCAGGGACTGACGGCCGATTCCGCCGCCCGCGCCGCCCGGACCGGGCTGTTCCGCGTGGTGTGGGGCGCCGCCTGCGGCGACGGCCAACCCATGCCGACCCTGCGCGCCCTGCTGCTGGACGGGGCGGCGCTGGACGACATCCGCGCCGTCCTGGTGGCCAAGGAAGCGCCCGAGATGGTGCGCTGCGCCGTCCATGCGGGCATGGACCCGCTGCTGCTGGTGGCGGTCGGCCACCCCAAGGCGCTGCCGCTGCTGCTGGAACGCGGCCGCGACGTGGACGAACGCAGCCGCCTGGGCAAGACCGCGCTGATGACCGCCGCCCAGCACAACCTGATGGACAGCGCCCGCCTGCTGCTGGAGCGCGGCGCGGCGGTCAACGCCACCACCTGGGCGCAGGACGGTGCCGGACTGGGCCATGACGGCCGCACGGCGTTGATGTACGCCGCCGCCTCGGGGTCGCTGCCGCTGGTCCGGCTGCTGCTGGAACACGGCGCCGATCCCCATCTGACCGACACCCGCGGACGACGGGCGGTGGATTATCTGCTGGGTCTGGGACCGGTGCCCGCCAACGCCGTCATGACCGCCGAGGAACGGGCCGAGGCGGCGCGGCTGCTGTTTTGATCATTCCTTAACCAAAATCGGGGCATGATGACGTCCATTGGTTGAGGGGCAATGATCATGATCGGCATGTCGCTGCTGGATTATCTGGGCAAGAACAACAGTAACGACTTCACCGGCTTTTACGGTCAGTCGTCGGTCAGTTCCTATTCCCTGACCACCGACAGCAGCGGCAAGTTCCGCCTGCCGACCCAAAGCGACGTGGACGCCGCCGAGAAACCGGCGGACAAGCTGAAGCTGTTGCAGCAGATGGCCGACGTGATCAACGTCCAGGCCGACGCGGGCATGGCCACCGGCCGCGCCAATGCCGTGGCCGAAATGACCCAATCGGCCAAGGACATGCTGGCCTCGCTGAAAAAGGTGGTGGACGGCCTGAAAAGCAAGGACGGCACCGTCGCCGAGGGCAAGGCCGATCCGGCGCTGAAGGATTACAAAAGCGCCATCTCGGGCGCGCTGACCAGTCTGCGCAACGCCATGGACAAGATCGGCGTGCTGACCAGCCGCACCGACAGCGACACCGCCAGCCAGGTCGCCAGCGAATTGGGCGCCATGGACGACCAGGCCAGCACCCTTGCCACCGCCTCCGGCAGCACCTGGCGCCGCACCGGCTCGACCTTCCGCGCCGACCCGACCAAGCTGGTGGACATCCTGGTCTGACCGGCTGCGGGAAAACTCCGCTTGGCGGTCGGGCCGCAGCCCGAACCCGCCCGGAGGCGCAGCCTCCGGACCACCAGTTTTCTTTGATTTCAATGAGATAGCGCAGCGCGCCTCAGATTAAAGGCGCGCTGCTCTAAGGCAAAACGCAGCACACCGCCGTCAGGTCGTCGCGCAGCGGGCGGCGGACGCTGGCCAGGAAGGGCGCCAGGATGGCGTCCACGTCCACCTTGCCGCTGCGTGCCGCAACCACTTCCCCGACCAGTTGGGCGACGCCGCCCTGGCCCAGCTTGGCCCCGGCTTCCGATGGCGATTCCTGAAGCGCGTCCGAGGCCAGGAACAGCACGGCGCCGGGCGGCAGGTCCAGCACCCGCTCGGCATAGACCGCCGAGCGCGACACCCCCAGCGGCAGGCCGGAACCGTCGCCGGGCACCGGCGGCTGGCCGGGGCAGGCCACCACCGGGCGGGGCGCGGCGGCGGCGGCATAGGTGTAGGTGCGGTTGCGCACGTCCACCACGCCATACAGCATGGTGGCGTATTGCCCCTTGGGCAGCAGACCGATCAGCCGCTGGTTCAGTTCACACAGGAACGCCGCCGGACGGTCGCGGTCGGGGATGGTGTGTTCCAGCAGGGTGTGCAGGCGAAAGGTGTTCAGCGCCGCCGTGATGCCGTGGCCCGAGAAATCGGCCAGCCACAGGATGAAACGGTGATCGTCCAGCGGGTCCAGGCCCCAGATGTCGCCACCCAGGGTGCACGACGTCTCGAAGAACCCGCTGACCCGCACGCCATAGCGTTGCGCCAGCCAATCCAGTTCGGCCTTGGGCGGCAGCAATTCGCTTTGCATGGACCGGGCGACCGCCATGTCGTCGGTGCCGGTGGCCACGGGGCGCGGCGCCGCCGGGGCGGGGGCCGCCGCGACCACCGTCTGCACCGGCGGCGGCGGGACCGCGCTCAGCGGTTCGTCGCCTTCGCGGGCGCGGATGATGCAGGTGACTTCGTTGCCGGGGTCGCGGTATTCCAGGGTGTCGAACGACAATTGCCGGGCCATGGCGATGCCGCGGCCATGGGCGGCAAAGGCGCGGCTGGGGTCCAGTTCCATGTAGCGGCGCCAGTCGAAGCCCGCCCCTTCGTCATGCACGGTGATGCGCACCTCGCCGGGCTGGCGGCGGAACGTGACGGTGACGCGCTTGTCGCGGTGCTGCGGCGCGTCCAGCAGGGCGTCCACCTGCTTGCGCCAGCGTTTTTCCGCCAGCAGCCGGGCCTTTTCCTCGAAGGTGATGCCCAGATTGCCGTGTTCGATGGCATTGGTGAAGATTTCCGACAGGCCGACCACCAGATGGGCCGAACGCGGGCAGGCGCGGGCCAGCGACACCGCCAGATTGTTGGCTTCGTCCAGCGTCCGGAAGTGGAACACCCCCTTGTCCATCAGGATCATGGCGGTGGTGCGCTTGGCGACGTCGTCGCGCAGGCGCAGGTAACGCTGGTGTTCCTCGATGGCCGAGGCCGTCACCGACAGCAGCAATTGCCGGTCCAGCGGCTTGGCCAGATAGTAATAGACCCCGGCCTTGATGCCCTCGACCACGTCCTCGGACGACGCCTGGGCGGTCTGCATGATCACCGGGATATGGCTGAGCCGAGTGTCGGCCTTGACCTTGCCCAGCAATTCCATGCCGTCCATACGCGGCATGCGGCGGTCCAGCAGGATGACGTCGAAATCGTCGGGGGCGGCGTTCAGGGTCAGCCACGCCTGCTGCCCGTCCTCGGCGGCGACGGTTTCATAGCCCGAGGCGCGCAGATTGGCGATCACCACCTCGCGGTTCATGCGCTCGTCGTCGACCACCAGACAGCGGGTGGGCCGCGACTTGGTCAGACCGGCTTCAGCCATGCTCGATGCGGAACAGGGTGCCGAAGCAGGCCAACTCCAGCAATTCGCGCACTTCCGAGCGCGGACGGCGCAGCACCACGTCGGCGCCCGCCCGTTCGGCGCGGTCACGCAGGGTCAGCAGCATGCCCAAACCGGCGGAATCCATGTAGTCCAGCGCCGACAGATCGACCGCCACCTGCCGCCGCTTGCGCGCCAGCAGCTTGTCGATGACCGTCTCGAACACCTCGCGGTCGTCGAAGGTCAACTGGTCGCGCAGCAATAATGTCGGACCGTCGGAATCGTCGGTGATCTCGTACTTCACGTCCTGCCCCCCAAATCAGCTTTTCGCGGCGCGTGCCGCCAGGAATTCCTCCAGCCGGGCGGCCTGGGTTTCGTCCAGGTCGAACCGCACATGGGTGTTCTGGTCGGTCACGGCCACCACCGAACCGCGCCATGTGCCCAAGGTCGGCAGATCGGCGTCGAATTCAAGGCCCCGCGCCGCCTCGAGCGGGCGGTCCAGCACGCCGGTGCCGATCAGGGCGATTTCCTGCAACAGACAGGGCCGTTTCTCGCCGCCCACATGCACGGTGGTGGCGATGTTGACGGTGTGACGGTGGTTGTTGTGGCGGTTTTCGTCGGAACTGGCGCGCACGATGTGGTCGATGGCCGCCTTCATGGTGCCCAGGCGGTCGCGCACGCTGGTGGCGGCGCCGCGCACCTCGTGCGCCTTTTCGCCGGTTTCGTCGGTGGAACGCGACACCTCGGCGATTTCCGCCGCCGCCTGCTGGGTGCCGCCCGCCGCCGTCTGGGCGGCGCGGGCGATTTCCTGGGTGGCGGAATTCTGCTGGTCCACCGACGCCTTGATGTCGTCGGAAATGGTGGCGATCTGTTCGATGGTGCCGACGATGCCGCGAATGGCGGTGACGGCGTCGTGGGTGGCCGCCTGGATCGAGGCGATCTGGCCGCCGATCTGTTCGGTGGCCTTGGCGGTCTGGTTGGCCAGTCCCTTGACCTCGTTGGCGACGACGGCGAAGCCCTTTCCGGCCTCGCCCGCCCGCGCCGCCTCGATGGTGGCGTTCAGCGCCAGCAGATTGGTCTGGCCCGCGATGTTGTTGATCAGGCTGACCACCTCGCCCACGCTTTCGGCGGCCTTGGCCAGACCCTGGACGATGTCGCTGACCTTCTCGGCCTCTTTCTCGGCCTCGCCCGCGATGCGGGTGCTGGCGGCCACCTGGGTGCTGATGGCCTCGACGCTCGACGCCATCTGTTCGGCGGCGGCGGCCACGGAATCCACGCTGCCATTGGCCGATTCGGCGGCCGAGGCGGCGGCCTGGCTGCGTTCGCGCACATGCTCCACGGCGTTTTCCATGGCCCCGGCGGCACCCAGCATGGTGTCGGCCTGAACCATCACCGCGCCGATGGCGCCCGACACTTCCTCGTCGATGGCGTTGGTCAGGGCCAGGATCTCGGATTGCAGCTTGCGGCGGTTGCGCCGGTGTTCGGCCTCTTGCTGGGCGGCGCCCTGGCGCACCTTCTGCGCCGTCTCGCGGAACACCTCGACCGCGTCGGCCATGCGGCCGATCTCGTCGGTGCGGCCGATGCCCGGCACCTGCACCGACAGATCGCCGCCGGCCATGCGGGCGGTGACGTCGGTCATGTGCACCAGCGGTTCGACCATCTGACGGTCGATCAGCAGCAGGGTGCCGACCATCAGCAGCAGCAGCGCCACCGCCGACACGCCCTGGATCAGCGCCTGCTGCCGCACCGAGGCTTCCAGCCCCTCGCGCGCTTCCAGCAACTGGGTGGCGGTTTCCGCCACCGCCACCTGTTCGGCTTCGACCAGGGTTTCGGTCAGGGATTGCAGCCCGGCGGCGCTGGCCTCGAAATCGGCGCGCTGGGCGTGCCCGGCCTGCGCTCCCTCTTCCACATAAGCCCGCGCGGTGCGGATGCCCGCCTCGTAATAGGTGTCGAACGCCAGCTTGATGCCGTCCAGCGCCCGCATGGAATCCTCGAGCCCCAGGCTTTCGGCGGCGGTATGGGCGGCGGAATGGTGATGGCGGAAGCTTTCGGCCGCGTCCTCCACCTCTTTCAGCCCGCTTTCCAGTCGCTCGGCGTTACGCACAACCGCGATGTCGGCGATGATCGCCTGCATGCGCGACATGTCGAGCTGAAGATTTTTGATCACCTCGACCAGCGGCAAATGTTCCTGGGCCACCACTTCCGAGACGTGGGCCATGTCGCCGGTCAGGCGGAACTGCTTGAGCGCCACCAGCCCGTTCACCGCCAGACTGGCGAGGCTGGTCACGAGGATGAGCGCGAAGGCAATGAAGAACTTACGGCGGATCGTCATCGATCACCCCTGAATTCGGCCGGGGAAAATCTTGACGGAGTCCGGCGCGCCGCGCAACTGCTTGCCGCTTGATTTCGGACAGGTTCTTGCAACGATCACGGGGCGGCCCAGATTTCGACCCTGGGGCCGCCCCGGAATTCAGCGGGCGGCGACCACGTAATGGCGCAAATTGTCCACTTCCATGGCCGCTTCATCCAGGCGGCTTTTGACCACGTCGCCGATGGTGACGATGCCGCACAGGCGGCCGTCGCCGTCCACCACCGGCAGGTGGCGGATGCGGCGCGAGGTCATGGTCTGCATCAGGCTTTCCACGCTGTCGTCCTCGGTACAGGTCTGCACCGCCGCCGTCATCAGGTCGGCCACCCGCGATTGCAGGCAGGCATCGCCCTGCTGGCCGACGCCGCGCACGATGTCGCGTTCCGACAGGATGCCCGCGATCGCCCCGTCGGCGTCCACCGCCACCAGGGCGCCGATGCGCAATTCCGCCAGCAGCCGAGCCGCCTCGGCGATCTTGGCCCCCGGCGAAATGGTGCGGACGGCGCCGCTTTTGGCCTTGAGAATGGATTTGACCAACATGACCCTCACCCTCCACGCGATTTCCAGGATGGCGACTTTCACCCTTGGACATAAGGGGCGCCGGGGATCGCGGTTCAAGGCGGCCGCCGCGACCCCATACCAACGGCCTTGGCGCGGGCAAACGTGAACGGACGATAAATGGCGGTTTTCCGCGACTTACACCAAAGTCTCACTTGAAAAACACCTTCCAAAAGTATGAAAATGGCGGACCGCGCAGAAAGGCGCGGCGGCTCAGGGCATCATGACAAGAAGGGTCACGGCCATGGTCGACCAGATCGCGTCGAGCACCAGCGTCCAAGCGGCAAGCGCGTCCCAGCAGGACCGCAACCTTTCGCAGCGCCATACCACTGCGGAAATCTATCTGAAGGCCCTGAACGACGCCGTGACGCTGTCGTCGCAGGCGGTTCAGATCGTCAATCAACTGAGCCAGCGCACCACCATCGCCGAGGCGTGGCTGCAACAACTGAGCGAGCCGCCGGATCTGACCGCGTCCAACCCGGCGCCGGTCGCGGTGGCGGCCAGCGGCGGCGACAGCGCCGCGCCCCAGGCCGCCCCCCAGGTGGTGATGCGCACCAGCCTGAGCCGCGCCAAGGGCGACCTGTCGTGGTTGCTGGACACCATGAGCCCGCCCAAGGTCGATACCGCCGCCGTGGTCCAGGCGCTGGCCGCCCGCATGGCCGCCGACAGCGTCGGCATCCGCCCGCCGGTGGATCAGGTGGTGGCCCAGGCCGAGCAGGCCGACACCGTGCCGGTCATGTATGTGGAAAACCTGAGCATCATCGGCGGCAAGGGCAGCACCGACGTCACCATCGACCGCGTCACCCTGACCACCGTCGATCCGACCCTGGTGCCCAATGGCGGCGCGGGCGACCCGCCGCTGGTGCTGGATTTGGGCGGTCAGGCCAAGAACATTCCCGAAAGCCAGATGCTGCCCGCCGAACGCAAGCTGCGCGAAGCGGGCGAACCCCGGTCGCTGGCGGTGATCCGCCAGGGCGGCTCGGCCATGCCCGAGGGCACGCTGCACGTCAAGATGGACCTGCTGATCCCCATCCGCTGAAACCCTGCCAAATGGACAACGGGCGGGCCTTCATGCGAAGGCCCGCCCGTTTTCATGTCCATACCCTGGCCGATCAGCCGAACCGGACGTCGACCACTTCATAGGATTTGGAGCCGCCGGGGGTCGTGACCTCGACGGTGTCGCCGATATGCTTGCCGATCAGGGCGCGGGCCAGCGGCGCATGCACCGACAGGCGGCCGGCGCTGATGTCCGCTTCGTGGGCGCCGACGATGGTGTAGACCACCTCGTCGTCGGAATCCTCGTCGGCCAGGGTGACGGTGGCACCGAAACGCACCTGATCACCCGAAAGCTGGCTGACATCGATCACCTGGGCGCGCGAAATGATGTCCTCCAACTCGGCCACCCGGCCTTCGATGAAGGATTGCCGCTCGCGCGCCGCATGGTATTCGGCGTTTTCCGACAGGTCGCCGTGTTCGCGCGCCTCGGCGATGGCCTTGATCACCGCCGGACGTTCGACCGACTTCAAATTGCGCAATTCATCTTCCAGCTGGGCCAGGCCCGGCGGAGTCATCGGGATCTTTTCCATTCCCAGAAAGCCCCTGTCGTTTGAAGCGGTTAGGGCCGCGCAGCGTCCCGCGCGGCCCCTTTCCCCTTAGAAAGAACCCTTAAAATACGATTGCAGCGGCGCAACATCAAGCGCGCCGCACCGCAGCGCCTCGATGGCGTCCACGGCGGCCCGCGCCCCGGCCACGGTCGTATAATGCGGGATGTTGTATTGCAGGGCCGAACGGCGGATCGAGAAGGAATCCTTCACCGCCTGGCTACCCTCGGTGGTGTTGACCACCAGTTGGATCTGGCCGTTGGTCAGCGCGTCCACGCAATGGGGGCGGCCTTCCAGCACCTTGTTGACCACCTGGACCTCGTCCACGCCGCCTTCCCGCAGGGTGCGGGCGGTGCCCTCGGTCGCCAGGACGCCGAAGCCCAGGGCGCGCAGGCGCTTGGCCAGCGGCACCATTTCCGGCTTGTCGCCCTCGCGCACCGAGATGAACACGTTGCCCTGGGTCGGCAGGGTGGTGCCCGCGCCCAATTGCGACTTGGCGAACGCCACGGCGAAGGACTTGTCCAGGCCCATGACCTCGCCGGTGGACTTCATTTCCGGGCCGAGGATGATATCGACGCCGGGGAAGCGGGCGAACGGGAACACCGCTTCCTTGACCGCCACATGGTCGAACACCGGCTTTTGGATGTTGAAGCTGGCCAGCGTCTCACCGGCCATGACGCGGGCGGCGATCTTGGCGATCGGAATGCCGGTGGCCTTGGCGACGAAGGGCACGGTCCGCGAGGCGCGCGGGTTGACTTCCAGGATGTAGATCACCCCGTCCTGCACCGCGTATTGCACGTTCATCAGGCCGCGCACGTTCAGCGCCTTGGCCAGCAGCACCGTCTGGCGCTCCAGCTCGGCGATGGTGACGTCGTCCAGCGAATAGGGCGGCAGCGAGCAGGCCGAGTCACCCGAATGGATGCCCGCTTCCTCGATGTGCTGCATGATGCCGGCCACGTACACGTCGGTGCCGTCGGCCAGGGCGTCCACGTCCACTTCGATGGCGTTCTTCAGGTAGAAGTCGATCAGCACCGGGTCGTCGCCCGACACCACCACCGCTTCCTTCATGTAGCGTTCCAGCGCCTCGTGATCATAGACGATCTGCATGGCGCGGCCGCCCAGCACGAAGCTGGGGCGGATCACCACCGGATAGCCGATGCGCTCGGCCACCGCCTTGGCCTCGTCCAGCGAGCGGGCGGTGCCGTTCGGCGGCTGCTTCAGGCCGAGATCCTGCAACAGACGCTGGAAGCGTTCGCGGTCCTCGGCCAGATCGATGCTGTCGGGGCTGGTGCCCAGGATCGGAATCCCGGCCTGCTCCAAGGCATGGGCCAGCTTCAGCGGCGTCTGGCCGCCGAACTGCACGATGCAGCCCAGCACCTTGCCCTTGCTTTGCTCCTTGCGCACCAGTTCGATCACCGTCTCGCTGGTCAGCGGCTCGAAATACAGGCGGTCCGAGGTGTCGTAATCGGTCGAGACGGTTTCCGGGTTGCAGTTGACCATGATGGTCTCCTTACCCGCATCGTCCAGCGCATAGGCGGCGTGCACGCAGCAATAATCGAACTCGATGCCCTGGCCGATGCGGTTGGGACCGCCGCCCAGGATCACCACCTTCTCGCGGTCCGAGACATCGGCCTCGCATTCCGCCGGGTTGATGCCGTCGCCTTCGTAGCACGAATACATGTAGGCGGTGCTGGACGGGAATTCGGCGGCGCAGGTGTCGATGCGCTTGAACACCGGCTTGACGTTCAGCACTTCGCGGCGGAACGAGGTTTCGGTCAGGGTCTTGCCGGACAACTGGCTCAAACGCTGGTCCGAGAAGCCCATCTTCTTCAGGCGCAGCATGCCGGGCGCGTCGATGGGCAGGCCCTTGGCGCGCACTTCTTCCTCGGCATCGATGATGGCCTTGATCTGCTCCAGGAACCACTTGTCGAAGGCGCAGGCGTTGTGAATCTCGTCCACGGTCAGACCCAGGCGGAAAGCCTGGGCCACCACCAGCAGGCGGTCATGGCGCGGAATGGCCAATTGCTTCTTGACCGCGTCCTTGCGGTCGGCGGCCGAGGCGCCGGGGATTTCCACTTCGTTGAGGCCGGTCAGGCCGGTCTCCATGGAGCGCAGGCCCTTTTGCAGGCTCTCCTGGAAGGTGCGGCCGATGGCCATGGCCTCGCCCACCGACTTCATGGAGGTGGTCAGGTTCGGATCGGCGCCGGGGAACTTCTCGAAGGTGAAGCGCGGAATCTTGGTGACGACGTAATCGATGGTCGGCTCGAACGACGCGGGCGTGACGCCGGTGATGTCGTTGGCCAGCTCGTCCAGGGTGTAGCCGACAGCCAGCTTGGCCGCCACCTTGGCGATGGGGAAGCCGGTCGCCTTGGACGCCAGGGCCGAGGAGCGCGACACGCGCGGGTTCATCTCGATCACCGTCATGCGGCCGGTCTTGGGATTGACCGCGAACTGCACGTTGGAACCGCCGGTATCGACACCGATCTCGCGCAGCACCGCCAGGCTGGCGTTGCGCATGATCTGGTATTCCTTGTCGGTCAGGGTCAGCGCCGGGGCGACGGTGATCGAGTCGCCGGTGTGCACGCCCATGGGATCGACGTTCTCGATCGAGCAGATGATGATGCAGTTGTCCTTCTTGTCGCGGACAACCTCCATCTCGTATTCCTTCCAGCCGAGCACCGATTCCTCGACCAGAACCTCGTGCACGGGCGAGGCCGCCAGGCCGCCGGAGACGATGGTTTCATACTCTTCGATGTTGTAGGCGATGCCGCCGCCGGTGCCCGCCAGGGTGAAGCTGGGGCGGATGATCACCGGCAGGCCGACGAAGTCCAGCGCCTCGCGCGCTTCCTGAAGGGTGCGCACCACCTTGGACTTGGGGCTTTCCAGGCCGATCTTGTCCATGGCGTCGCGGAACAGCAGCCGGTCCTCGGCCTTGGCGATCACGTCGCGCTTGGCGGCGATCATCTCGACGCCGAACTTCTCCAGAATGCCGTCGTCGGACAGCTTCATGGCGGTGTTCAGCGCGGTCTGGCCGCCCATGGTCGGCAGCAGGGCGTCGGGCCGCTCCTTCTCGATGATCTTGGCGACCACGTCGGGGGTGATCGGCTCGATATAGGTGGCGTCGGCCAGGCCCGGATCGGTCATGATGGTCGCCGGGTTGGAATTGACCAGGATGACCCGGTAGCCTTCCTCCTTCAGCGCCTTGCACGCCTGCACGCCCGAATAATCGAACTCGCAAGCCTGGCCGATGACGATCGGACCGGCACCGATGATGAGGATGGACTTGATGTCTGTACGTTTGGGCATCGATCTACTTCCGGCGGCAGAAAATTTGGTTAACCACAGAGGCACAGAGACACAGAGAGATTTTCCTTGCGGAACCCCTCGTGCCTTTGCGCCACCGATCCTTCACCCACAGCGGCACCACCCGGCACGATCTCTCTGTGCCTCTGTGCCTCCGTGGTTCAAAACCCTACAGGACGAACCGCTTGATGCCGTTCCGCAATACCGGAACGTTGAAATTCATCAGCAGCCCGACCGGATATCCGCTAAGGCGCAGATAGGTGATGATCTGAGCATCATGAACGGGAGCCAACCGCTCCACCGTCTTCAGCTCGACAACCACCCGATCCTCGGCCACCACATCCATCCGGTACCCGCAATCCAGCTTCACCTCCTTGTACAACACCGGCAGGGGAACCTGCCGACGGAAGGCGACGCCGGACTGCGCCAACTCATAACACAAACATTCCTCGTAGGCCGATTCCAACAGACCAGGACCCAGGGAGCGATGAACCTCGATGGCACAACCGATAATGCGGTCGGTCAACGGGTCCCTGGGAGTGGACATCGGCTTCGGCCCTTTTCCTCGGAAAGGAATTTTATGAACCACAGAGACACAGAGGCACAGAGAGAGCCCCCAAACGTCCCGCAGCCAGTCTAATCTTCAAACAAACCCATCACCGAAACCCACACCATCACCACCCGGCACGACACCTCTGTGTCTCTGTGCCTCTGTGGTGAATTATTTTTTTAACCACAGAGACACAGAGGCACAGAGAGAGCCCCCAAACGTCCCGCAGCCAGTCTAACCTTCAAACAAACCCATCAACGAAACCCACGCCATCACCACCCGGCACGACACCTCTGTGTCTCTGTGCCTCTGTGGTTAACTTCCTAGCCCAACCAACTTGCAAACCAACTCCAGCGCCTTGGCTGCCGCCGCCTGCAAAGTGCCTTCCGTAAACTTCGCCAAAATCCACTTCAACGGCTTCAGCAACCAGCTATTCGCCTGCTCAACCGTAATCTCTTTTCGATCAAGGAAACGGCGACCACCTTCGAGAATTTTGGTGATCGCGTCCTTCCCCTCTTTGTCCTCGTTATCCAGACGATGGTCGTTCCGGAATTCCTCTAACACCTTGTCCAGAGCGGCAACCGCGTCCTGATAGTCAGAACGATTGTGGTTCAATCTTACCGTACGATCTGACGCAGGGACAATTTCTACGCGGTCCGGTTGCTCAAACAGGGCGAGATAGGCTTCCTCAACATCCTCCGGAAAATCCCAGAGCAACCCGCGAAACGAGCCAACCACCTCCTCTGAGTGAGCGATAGCGCGAGCAACGCCAAGAGGGGTGATAGCAAAGACTTCCTCTGGGCTGTCATCTTCCGCGTCTGGGCCAACCAGCTTGCTGGCTACAAACCCCGCCCCCTCAAGCTCCTTCAAACTTGAGTACAGCACCTCAGTTGGAACGGCTGGATGTTCGGCGAAATCTCGGAGCCATACCACCCCATCGATTGGATCTGCCTGAGCAGCTCCAATCAACTTCCCAACAATCAGCCAGTCCACTCTGTTCATTGTATCGGCGCGTCCTACTTCGACGCCTCGATCAGTTCCACGAACCGGTGGAACAGGTAGTGGCTGTCCTGCGGGCCGGGGCTGGCTTCGGGGTGGTACTGGACGCTGAACACCGGCTTGTCCTTGACCTTGATGCCTTCCACCGACTTGTCGAACAGCGACCGGTGCGTCACCTCGACATTGGCGGGCAGGCTGGCCTCGTCCACCACGAAGCCGTGGTTCTGGCTGGTGATCTCGACCTTGCCGGTTTCCAGATCCTTGACCGGGTGGTTGGCGCCGCGGTGGCCGGTGTCCATCTTGAAGGTCTTGGCGCCCAGCGCCAGCGACAGCATCTGATGGCCCAGGCAGATGCCGAACAGCGGCTTGCCCGCCTGCAACACGCCCTGGATCATGGGCACGGCGTATGCGCCGGTGGCCGCCGGGTCGCCGGGGCCGTTGGACAGGAACACGCCGTCGGGCTGCTGGCGCAGCACGTCCTCGGCGGTGGCGGTGGCGGGCAGCACCGTCACCTTGCAGCCCGCGCTGGCCAGGCAGCGCAGGATGTTGCGCTTGGCGCCGTAATCCACCGCGACCACATGGTACTTGGGCTCGGCCTGGGTGCCATAGCCGCCCTTCAGGCTCCACTCGGTCTCGTCCCAGCCGTATTGCTGGCGGCAGGTGACGTCACCCGCCAGGTCCATGCCTTCCAGGCCGGGCCAGCCCGCCGCCATCTTCCAGGCGGCCTTCAGGTCCACATTGCCGTCGGGGGCATGCACCACCACGCCGTTGGGGGCGCCGCCGTCACGGATGCGGCGGGTCAGGGCGCGGGTGTCGATGCCCGACAGGCCGATCATGTTGTAGGACTTCAGCCAGGCATCCAGGTGCTTGGCGGCGCGCCAGTTGGCCGGGTCGGTGATGTCGGCGCGCACGATCAGGCCGCGCGCCGCCGGAGTCACCGTCTCGATGTCCTCGGCGTTGGTGCCGACATTGCCGATATGCGGGAAGGTGAAGGTGATGATCTGGCCGGCATAGGACGGATCGGTCAGGGTTTCCTGATAGCCGGTCATCGAGGTGTTGAACACCACCTCGCCCACCGACATCCCGGCCGCGCCGATGCCCTTGCCCCACAGCACGGTGCCATCCGCCAGCACCAGGGCGGCGGTGGCGCCAGGGGGGCGCGGGAGGTCGAGGGCCGGCTCCGTCGAGTGCTCTTGCGGCATGTCAGTCCTTTAAAGTAGCGCGCCCGGAGGGCAGGCGCGGTGAGAACGATAGCACCAGGCCGCACACGGGCATGAGGACTCGCTGTTGTGAGGCGACGTCCTCCGGCGGGACCCGTCCGGGTCCGGGTGGCGGCAGGTAAATTTCCGGCCTTCTATAGAAATCCGCGCCAAATGTCAAGCTTGCCGCCCCTCGCCCCAAAGTTGAGCCATATCAAATCATTAGTTCTTTGCGTTTGGCGGCGCTTTCGGCTAGCCTCAACCCTTTCCGTGGGGGGAAGAATGCGCAACACAGGGGAGGCCCCATGCTGCGCCCGCAGCTGAACGACCAACTGAAGACCGCCATGCTGGCCAAGAACGCCCGCGTGGTGTCCACCATCCGCCTGATCCTGGCGGCGCTGAAGGACCGCGACATCGCGGCCCGTTCGCGCGGCGTCATGGACGGCATCGGCGACGACGAAATCCTGTCCATGCTGCAAAGCATGATCAAGCAGCGCCGGGAATCCATCTCGCTGTACGAGCAGGGCGGCCGCCTGGAGCTGGCCCAGCAGGAACAGGACGAGATCGCCATCATCGAAACCTTCCTGCCGCAGCAGATGAGCGAGGCCGAGACCACCGAGGCGGTCCGCGCCGTCATCGCCGAGATCGGCGCGGGCGGCATCAAGGACATGGGCAAGGTCATGGCCGTGCTCAAGGAACGTTTCGCCGGCCGCATGGATTTCACCAAGGCCAGCGCGCTGACCAAGAAGGAACTGGGGGCCTGACCCCCGGCCGGGGTTAGCACCGCATGGCGTTCCCGCCCGAGTTCCTGGACGAACTGCGCACCAGGGTCAGCCTGCCCGGCATCATCGCCCGCCGGGTCAAGCTGACCAAGCGCGGGCGGGAATATTCCGGCCTGTGCCCGTTCCACAACGAAAAAAGCCCCAGCTTCACCGTCAACGAGGACAAGGGCTTTTTTCATTGCTTCGGCTGCGGCGCCCATGGCGACGCCATCAGCTTCGAGATGCGGGCCAACCACCTGGGCTTCACCGAGGCGGTGGAAAAGCTTGCCCAGGAACTGGGCCTGGACGTGCCCAAGGCCAGCCCCGAGGAACGCCAGCGCGAGGCCCGCCGCGCCAGTCTGCACGACGCCATGGAGGCGGCCTGCCGCTTCTACGAGAACCAGTTGCGCTCGGCCGCCGGGCGCGAGGGCTTGGCGTACTTGCGCGGGCGCGGTCTGTCGGAAGACACCATCGCCCGCTTCCGCCTGGGCTGGGCGCCGGACTCGCGTGAGGCCATCAGGAAGGCCATCATGAGCGAGGCGGTGCCGGAAAGCCTGCTGCTGGAGGCCGGGCTGCTGAAGAAGCCGGAAGGCGGCGGCGCCAGCTTCGATTTCTTCCGCGGCCGCGTCACCTTTCCCGTCACCGACCGCCGCGGCCGGGTGGTGGCGTTCGGCGCCCGCACCCTGGGCGACGGCCAGCCGAAATACCTGAATTCGCCCGACACGCCGCTGTTCCACAAGGGCAGCATGCTGTACGGCCTGGCCCATGCCCGCGAGACGGTGCGCGACCGCAATCTGGCGCTGGCGGTCGAGGGCTACATGGACGTCATCGCCTTGCATCAGGCGGGTTTCACCTATGCGGTGGCGCCGCTGGGCACGGCGCTGACCGAAGGCCAGATCGAGGAATTGTGGCGTCTGGCCGATGAACCCATCCTGTGCTTCGACGGCGACAACGCCGGTCAACGGGCCATGGCGCGGGCCGCCGAACGCGGCCTGCCCATCCTGAAGCCGGGCAAAAGCCTGCGCTTCGCCGTGCTGCCCGCCCCCGAGGACCCGGATTCGCTGATCAAGGCCCAGGGGGCGCAGGCCATGCAGGCGGTGCTGGACGCCGCCCGGCCGCTGTTCGAGGTGACGTGGGAACTGGCGACCCGCGACCGCCTGCTGGACACCCCCGAGCGCCGCGCCGCCCTGGAGCACGAACTGAAGGAAAAAGCCTTCGCCATCGCCGACGAGACGGTGCGCTATCAATACCTGTCGGCGTTCCGCGAACGCATGAGAACCGCGTTCCGGCCGAAATGGGAACCGCGCCCCCAAGGCGGCGGCTATGGCGGCGGCAAACGGTTCGAGGCCAAGCGCCGCCCCGGCGACCCGCCGCTGCGCGCCATGGACGGCCGCCTGCCCGGAGTTGGCCGCCCCATGCCCCCGGCCGCGCCGCGCGCCCGCCAGGAGCGCCTGCTTCTGACCATCCTGGTGGTGCACCCGCCGCTGGTCGAACTGTTCGCCGAGCGGCTGGGAGAAAGCACCTTCACGGATTCCGCGCTTGACAAGCTGAGACGCGGGATTCTAAAGCACCTCGACATCGCCCGCGATCTTGACTCGGCGTCGTTGCAGGACCACTTAAGGTCGGACGGGTTTTCCCTAGTGCTGGACTCGCTGCTGGATGCGAATGCATATAAGATCGCCCGGCCCGATGCGGTGCACGAGGCCAGGTCACTTTGGGAACACATCTTCACTCTCTATACCCGGAACGACATCCAGGCCGACGTGGCCCACGCCGTTGAGGCTTTCGCCCGAGAGCCCTCGGAAGCGAATTTCAATTACCTCGCGGCACTGGTGAACAGTCGCGGCAAGGGAGTGAACGAAGACGACGGACGCGGGTCCTGACCGGAACGCGTCCCGGTTGCGGACGAGAGCGCCAAGCGCGCGGATGCGCGCGCCCGGCAAGGGACAATACGTGATGCGGATTTTCCGCATCACGGTCTAGACAAGGGTGGCCGAAGCGGTGCTCCAGGGGGGAGCGCGGCGACGGCCCAGCAGGATTCCAGGAGCGGTGGGTTAATGGCGACCAAATCCCAGAACACAGCGGAAGCGAACGAGAGCCAGGACGAGAATCTGGACGGCCCGCTGCTCGATACCCTTGGCGTTGCCGTCAAGAAGATGGTGGCGCGCGGCCGTGAACGCGGCTACGTCACCTATGACGAGTTGAACGCCGCCCTGCCGCCCGACGAAGTCTCGTCCGAGCAGATCGAGGACACCATGGCCATGCTGAGCGAGCTTGGCATCAACGTGGTGGAAAGCGAGGAAGGCGAGGAAGCCGCCCCGGCCGAGGCCGAGGGCGAGGAGGAGGCCGAGGGCTATTCCGGCGGCGGCAACGTGGACGAGGAAGATCTCGGCCGCACCGACGACCCCGTCCGCATGTACCTGCGCGAAATGGGATCGGTCGAACTGCTGAGCCGCGAGGGCGAAATCGCCATCGCCAAGCGCATCGAGGCCGGCCGCGAGATGATGATCGGCGGCATCTGCGAAAGCCCGCTGACCATCCGCGCCGTCGTCGATTGGCATGACGCCCTGCAACAGGGCCGCATGCTGCTGCGCGACATCATCGACCTGGACGCCACCTACGGCAACGGCCCCGGCGCCGACATGACCGAGGAAGACCTGGCGCGCAGCCTGGAAGAGGACGTGCCCGCCCCCGCCGAAGGCAAGGAAGAGGGCGAGGAAACCGAAGGCGAGGAAGCCGAGCGCCCCGAGGGTGCCGAGGGTGAGGAAGGCGCCGAGGGCGAAAGCGACGGCGAGGAGGCCGGCATCTCGCTGGCCGCCATGGAAGCCGCCCTGATGCCCCAGGTGCTGGAAACCTTCGAAGCCATCGCCCTGACCCATTCCAAGATGGAAAAGGCGCTGAAGGACCGGCTGGCCACCCTGTCCAAGGGCGATACCGTCAGCCCGGCCGCCGAAAAGAAGTACGGCAAGCTGAAGGAAGAGATGATCCGTCTGATGGACGGCGTGCATCTCAACAACGCCCGCATCGAACAGCTTGTCGAGCAGATGAACGGCCTCAACAAGCGTCTGATGATACTGGAGGGCCGCCTGCTGCGTCTGGCCGAATCGTGCCGCGTCAAGCGCCAGGACTTCCTGGACAGCTATTTCGGCAACGAACTGGACCCCAAATGGCTGGAAACCGTCGGCGTCAAGACCAAGCAGTGGAAGGACTTCGCCGAGAAGCACGGCAAGGAAGTCGCCGACATCCGTGCCAAGATCGCCATCGTGTCCGGCGAATCCGGCCTGCCGATCTCTGAGTTCCGCCGCATCGTCCAGACCGTGCAGAAGGGCGAGCGCGAGGCCAGCAAGGCCAAGAAGGAGATGATCGAGGCCAATCTGCGCCTGGTGATCTCCATCGCCAAGAAGTACACCAACCGCGGTCTGCAATTCCTGGATCTGATCCAGGAAGGCAATATCGGTCTGATGAAGGCGGTGGACAAGTTCGAGTACCGGCGCGGCTACAAGTTCTCCACCTACGCCACCTGGTGGATCCGTCAGGCCATCACCCGTTCCATCGCCGATCAGGCCCGCACCATCCGCATCCCGGTGCACATGATCGAAACCATCAACAAGCTGGTCCGCACCAGCCGCCAGATGCTGCACGAGATCGGCCGCGAGCCGACCCCCGAGGAACTGGCGGAAAAGCTCTCCATGCCGCTGGAGAAGGTGCGCAAGGTCCTGAAGATCGCCAAGGAACCGATCTCGCTGGAAACCCCCATCGGCGACGAGGAAGACAGCCATCTCGGCGACTTCATCGAGGACAAGAACGCGGTGCTGCCGCTGGACGCCGCCATCCAGGCCAACCTGCGCGAAACCACCACCCGCGTCCTGGCCAGCCTGACGCCGCGTGAGGAACGCGTGCTGCGCATGCGCTTCGGCATCGGCATGAACACCGACCACACCCTGGAAGAGGTCGGCCAGCAATTCAGCGTCACCCGCGAACGTATCCGCCAGATCGAGGCCAAGGCCCTGCGCAAGCTCAAGCACCCGTCGCGGTCGCGCAAGCTGCGCAGCTTCCTCGACACCTGACCGAATCGGCGATGCCCACGTCAACGCCCGCCCCGGGGAACCGGGGCGGGCGTTTTCGTTTCGACACATCTCAAGGTCATAATGAAATGGTCTTATAGATGGGACTGCTTACGCCGAATTGATGCACCATGTCCTTCGGAAGAAAAGGATAGGAACCGGCGCTTTCTAGACCATATTCGTTACCTCTTGTCAGGAACGGAGGGCGCCATGCATTTCAGAGACCTGAAAATCGCATCAAAGCTGGGCATCATCATTGCCCTCATGTCCCTCATGACTGCCGCCACCAGCTATACCGGCATTTCCGGTTTGGCCTCCATGGATGTCGCCACCAACCACATCGAACTGGCCGGGCGCGACGCGCTGACCGCCAGCCGACTGGCTCAGGACATCCTGCGCCTCAACCGGGGCGAATTCCGCGTCGCCAGCAATCCCAGCCCCGAGGAATTGCGCGAGGTTGAAGCCAACGGCGCCGCTTACCGACAGGGGGTGGAAAGCCGGATCGCCGCTCTGCGCCAGGGGGCCGACGCCGATCAGAAACGGCAATTGGACGAAGTGGAAGCCGCCTACAAGGCGTATATGGTGGAACTGGAGGACACCTACGCCAAGGTCCGGCAGGTGGGCGGAATGGTCGTGCTGGACGACGCCCAGACCGTCATCCGCCAATCGGTGCTGGCCAGCCGCGGCAAGGCCAACGCCATGGAGGACAAGGTGCGCGCCTTCGCCGACCAGGCCGCCGAACGCTCCACCGTGCTGAGCACCGAAGCGTCTCAACTGGCTGCCCGCATGCGCGCCACCATGTTGACCATCGCCGTCGCCGGCGTGCTGGGCGGTGCCATGCTGGGCTGGGCCATTTCGCGCTTCGGCGTCACCCGCCCGCTGTTGCGGGCGGTGGAATGCCTGAAACGTCTGGCCCAGGGCGACCTGCAAACCGCCATCTTCGGCACCGGTCGCGGCGACGAGGTGGGCATGATCGCCGACACCATGCAGGTGTTCCGCGACACCATGCAACGCACCAGGGCGCTGGAGGAAGAGGCCAAGGAAGCCGAACGCCGCGCCGCCGAACAGCGCAAGCACGAGATGGGGCAACTGGCCGACCGCTTCGAGGCCGACGTGATCGGCGTGGTCAACGCCGTGTCGGCGGCGGCCGGGCAGATGCAGGGATCGTCGCAATCCCTGTCGGCGCTGGCCGAGGAAACCCTGCGCCAAAGCACCTCGGTGGCGGCGGCGGCGGAACAGGCGTCGTCCAACGTCCAGACCGTGGCCTCGGCCACCACCGAATTGTCCACCTCGGTGGCCGAGATCGCCCGCCAGGTGGAAACCGCTTCGCAAGTCTCGGCCACGGCGGCGGCCGAAGGCGAACGGGCCAACGCCATGGTCGCCGACCTGGCTGAAACCGCCCGCCGCATCGGCGAGGTGGTGGGCCTGATCAACGACATCGCCAGCCAGACCAATCTTCTGGCCCTGAACGCCACCATCGAGGCGGCGCGGGCGGGCGACGCCGGCAAGGGCTTCGCCGTGGTGGCGGGCGAGGTGAAATCCCTGGCCAACCAGACGGCACGGGCCACCGAGGAAATCTCGGGACAGGTCCACGCCGTGCAACAGGCGACGCAACAGGCAGTGGCGGCCATCACCTCCATCACCGGCACGGTGCGCCAGATCAACGAAATCTCGGCCGCCATCGCCAGCGCCGTGGAACAGCAAGGCGCCGCCACCCAGGAAATCGCCCGCAACGTCCAGGAGGCCGCCCAGGGCACCAGCGAGGTTTCCGCCAACATCCAGTCGGTCAGCCAGGCATCGACGGAAACCGGCCGCGCCTCGGCCCAGGTGCTGACCGCCGCCCAAAGCCTGAGCAGCCAGGCGGAACGCCTGCGCAGTGACGTCACCGGCTTCATCGCAACCATAAGAACGTCGTGATGCCGACACGAAAGAGTGGCGGTTGGGAGCGAAAGCCCCCTCGCCCTCGCCGAAACATTCGGCTATCTTCCGCCCCCGGTGGGGCCTGTAGCTCAATGGTTAGAGCCGGCCGCTCATAACGGCTTGGTTGGGGGTTCGAGTCCCTCCGGGCCCACCAATCTTTTCAATGACTTAACGATTCCGCCCACCAAAAAACCGTTCCGTAAGTGCAACGCTGTCGGGCAAACACCACGCAACGCGACGCGAATACCGGCCAGTGGAAGTGCAACCTGGGCCGGCCGCATCATCACAAGGCGGTGCTTTCCGGGTGAGAAACGCCCAGGAACCGCTTGTACCGCATGTCGGTTCCGGCCAGATGCTCGACCAGGGCGATGCACAGGCGTTTGACGATGAACCGCCACTGGTCCAGGTCGTCGGCGGTCAGCAGCATGCCCTCGACCGCCGATACCGAGGCCAGCAGCGCCTGATGCTCGGCGCGGTGTTCCTCGAGGTCGGGAAAGCCGACACGGGCCAGCATGGCTTCCTCGTCGCGGAAATGCACCAGCAGCCCGCCATAGAAGGCGCGGTAGAAGCCGATCACCTCTTCCCGGCCGCCGCCACAATCCAACGCCCCGGCCACCGCCGCCACCTCGTCGAAGAAGGCACGGTGCTGGCCGTCGATCAGCGGATCGCCGATGACGAAATGCTCTTTCCACGACGCCCTGAACTGGTCCCCGAACGGCATGCGCCCCTCCATGGTCGTCCGGGACCATAAAGGGGCGCGGGAACCGGCGGCATGACTGCCGTCAAGGGAAGGTCAGACGTTGAAGCGGAAATGGAAGATGTCGCCGTCCTGGACCACGTATTCCTTGCCCTCCAGCCGCATCTTGCCCGCTTCCTTGGCCCCGGCCTCGCCGCCCAGGGCGATGAAATCGGCATAGGCGATGGTTTCGGCGCGGATGAAGCCCTTTTCGAAATCGGTGTGGATGACACCGGCGGCCTGGGGCGCCTTGGCGCCCTTCTGCACGGTCCAGGCGCGGGCTTCCTTGGGGCCGACGGTGAAGAAGGTGATCAGGTGCAGCAGGTCGTAACCGGCGCGGATGACGCGGGCCAGACCGGTTTCCTCGAGGCCCAGGGTCTCCAGGAATTCCTTCTTTTCTTCCTCGGTGCCCAATTGGGCGATTTCCGCTTCGATGGCGGCCGAGATCACCACCGCCGAATTGCCCTCGGCGGCGGCCATGGCGAACACCTTCTGCGACAGGGCGTTGCCCTCGGCGGCGGAACCTTCGTCCACGTTGCAGGCATAGACCACCGGCTTCGAGGTCAACAGGCCCAATTGCTTGAACATGCGGTTCTGTTCTTCATCGTCGAACTTGACCACACGGGCGGGCTTGCCGTCGCGCAGCACCGCCAGAACCGGGGCCATGACGTCGATCTGGGCCTTGGCCTCCTTGTCGCCGTTCTTGGCCTTCTTCTCCAGCGGCACGATGCGGCGTTCCAGGCTTTCCAAATCCGACAGCATCAGTTCGGTTTCGATGATCTCGGCGTCGCGCACCGGGTCCACCGAATCCTCGACGTGCTTGATGTCGTCGTCCACGAAGCAGCGCAGCACATGGACGATGGCGTCCACCTCGCGGATGTTGGCCAGGAACTGATTGCCCAGGCCCTCGCCCTTCGACGCGCCGCGCACCAGACCGGCGATGTCCACGAATTCCAGTTGGGTCGGGATTTCCTTCTGGCTCTTGGCGATGCGCACCAGTTCGTCCAGACGCGGATCGGGCACCGCCACGCGGCCGACATTGGGTTCGATGGTGCAGAACGGATAATTGGCCGCCTGCGCCGCCGCCGTCTGGGTCAACGCGTTGAACAGGGTGCTCTTGCCCACGTTGGGCAGGCCGACGATGCCGCAGTTGAAACCCATGTCAGTCCTTCTTTCGTGCCAGGGCCGCCCGGATCGCCTCGGCGATGCTGCCGGACGGGGCGGGAGTGGAAATGCTGGGCTGGGCGGGCGCGGCCTTGGGCGCGCTCTCGACCGGCTTTTCTTTTTTCTGCTTGGGCGGCGCGGTCAGCACGCTCACCCGGTTCATGAACCCGGCCTCGTCGCCCTTCAGCAGCAACGGCAGGGCGTCGGCCACCGAATCGATCAAAGGGTCCAGCCAGACCTGCTCGGCCTTGGCGAAATCGTGCAGCACATAGCCCGCCACCCGGTCCTTGTCGCCGGGATGGCCGATGCCCAGGCGGATGCGGCGGTAATTCTGGCCCAGATGCTGGTCGATGCTTTTCAGGCCGTTATGGCCGCCCGCGCCGCCGCCGCGCTTGACGCGCAGCCGACCGGGCGCCAGGTCCAGTTCGTCGTGGATCACCACCACGTCCTCGACCGGCACTTTCAGGAAGCGCGCCGCCGCCGCCACCGACTGACCCGACAGGTTCATGTAGGTCATGGGCTTCAACACCAGCACCTTGGCGCCGCCGATCACACCTTCGGCCAGCTCGCCCTGGAACTTGGAACGCCAGGGCCCAAAGGAATGGCGGCGGACGAGTTCGTCCGCCGCCATGAAGCCGATGTTGTGACGGTTCCTGGCGTATTCGCCCCCGGGATTGCCGAGGCCAACCACCAGGATCATCGTCAGCCGGCCTGCTCGGCCTCGGCGGCCTGGGCCACGGTCGGGGCGCCGATCGACACCACGGTGCCCTGGGCGGACATGTGGTACGGGGTCACGCCGGCCGGCAGCTTCAGCTCGGACACGTGCACGGCGGCACCGATTTCCAGGCCGGTCAGATCGACGACGATCTCGGCCGGGATGTTGTCGGGGGCGCAGGTCACTTCGACTTCGTGCAGCTCGATGCTGACCACGCCGCCGCGCTTGACGCCCGGGGCCTTGTCGGCATTGGCGACGTGCACCGGCACCTTGACGTGCACGACGGCGTCGGCCGAAACGCGCAGGAAGTCGATGTGCTGGGGCTGGTCGGTGACGGGGTGGAACTGGATGTCGCGAGCGAGGCAACGCTCCTTCGAACCATTCCCCAGGTCGATGTCGAACAGGCGGGTCTTGAAGCCCGACTTGTTCAGCTCGGCCCAGACGACGCGGGGGTCGAGGGCGATGGTGACGGGGGCCTGCTTGGCACCGTAAATCACACCCGGAACCTTGCCTTCACGGCGAGTGGCACGGGCGGCCCCCTTTCCGGCCCGATCGCGCAGCTCGGCGACGATGGCGCTGATCTCAGTCATTCTGTTTCTCCATAGCACAAGAGGCGCGGCCTCCAGGGGTGCCGCGCCGAAGCGGCTGACATACCGTTTTTCGGTATCGAGTTCAACGGGATTCCGGTTATATGCCCCGATCATGACCGACCAAGACCGCCTTTCCCGCCAGTTGGCGTTCTCGCTGGAACTGGACAAGCTGAAGACCATCCTGCGCCAGACCCTGCTGGCCGATTCGTCGCGGCAGGAAAACGACGCCGAGCATTCCTGGCACGTCGCCATGATGGCGATCCTGCTGGCCGAGCACGCGCCGCCCGGTGCCGACCCGCTGCGCGCCAGCCGCATGCTGCTGTTCCACGACGTGGTCGAGATCGACGCGGGCGACACCTTCATCCACGACGACAAGGGCAACCAGGACAAGGCCGAGCGCGAGGAAAAGGCCGCCGCCCGCCTGTACGGCATGCTGCCCGCGGATCAGGCCGCCGAACTGATCGCCCTGTGGCGGGAATACGAGGACCGCGCCACCCCCACCGCCAAATTCGCCGACGCGCTGGACCGCCTGCAACCCATCATGAACAATTTCGCCACGGCGGGCGGCACCTGGAAGCCGCACGACGTCAGCGCCGACAAGGTGCTGAAACTGGTGGACCGCATCCGCGCGGGCGCCCCCGCCTTGGGCGATCACGCCGAAAATCTGGTGCACGAAGCGGTGCGGCGCGGCTATCTGGCCCCGGCGCGGGCCTGAAGAAAGGAACGATGATGCTTCAGGACATGGTGCGCCGCATCCTGACCTCGGCGGTGTACGAGGTGGCGGTCGAGACGCCGCTGGACCGCATGGCCCAGCTTTCCACCCGCCTGGGCCGCGACGTGCTGCTGAAGCGCGAGGATTTGCAGCCGGTCTTCTCGTTCAAGATCCGGGGCGCCCATAACCGCATCAAGGCGCTGCCGCCCGAGGAGCGGGCGCGCGGCGTCATCTGCGCCTCGGCGGGCAACCATGCCCAGGGCGTGGCGCTGTCGGCCAACCGGCTGGGCGTGCGCGCGGTCATCGTCATGCCCACCACCACCCCCAGCATCAAGGTGCGCAGCGTCGCCCGGCTGGGCGGCGAGGTGGTGCTGCACGGCGATACTTTCGACTCCGCCCGCGCCCACGCGCAAATCCTGGCCGAACGCGACGGACTGGTGTTCATCCACCCGTTCGACGATGCCGACGTCATCGCCGGTCAGGGCACCATCGGCATGGAATTGCTGCGCCAGCGGCCGGGCGACATCGGCGCCATCTATCTGCCCATCGGCGGCGGCGGGCTGGCGGCGGGCGTCGCCGCCTATGTCAAGTTCCTGCGCCCCGACATCAAGGTCTTTGGCGTCGAGCCCGAGGACGCCGCCAGCATGCAGGCGGCCATCGCCGCCGGGCATCCGGTCAATCTGCCGCAGGTCGGCATCTTCGCCGACGGCGTGGCGGTGCGGCAGGTGGGCGATCTGACCTTCGCGTTGTGCCGCGACCTGCTGGACGGCATCGTCACCGTCACCACCGACGAGATTTGCGCCGCCATCAAGGACGTGTTCGACGACACCCGCGCCATCGCCGAACCGGCGGGGGCGCTGTCGCTGGCCGGTCTGCGCCGCCATGTGGAAGAAGGCCGGGCGCCGTCGGGGGCGCTGGTGGCGGTGGCGTCGGGGGCCAACGTCAATTTCGACCGCCTGCGCCATGTGGCCGAACGGGCCGAGATCGGCGAGCGAGCCGAGGCGCTGCTGGCCGTCACCATCCCCGAGGTGCCGGGCAGCTATCGCACCTTCATCCGCCTGTTGGGCGGCCGCGCCATCACCGAATTCAATTACCGCTATGCCACCGGGCAACCGGCGCAGATCTTCGTCGGCGTCAAGCTGGCGGGCGGCGAGAAGGAAAAGGCGCAGATCATGACCCTGCTGCGCGACGCGGGCCACCGGGTCATCGACATGACCGACAACGAAGTGGCCAAGCTGCATGTGCGCTACATGGTCGGCGGCCGCGCCACCGCCCTGAAGGACGAGGTGCTGTACCGCTTCCAGTTCCCGGAGCGTCCCGGCGCGCTGCTGGCCTTCCTGGATTCGCTGCGGCCGGACTGGAACATCTCGCTGTTCCATTACCGCAACCACGGCGCCGATTACGGCCGCGTGCTGGCGGGCATCCAGGTGCCCGAGGACCAGCGCGGCCAGTTCGTCGCCTGTATCGACGCGCTGGGCTATTCCTATTGGGACGAGACCGCCAACCCCGCCTACGGCCTGTTCCTGGCCTGACGAAAGACCGCATCATGACCATTGTCGCCACCCATAACGGCACCTTCCACGCCGACGATTGTTTCGCCTATGCCATCCTGCGCGCCGCGCTGGGCGACGGCATCCGGCTGGAGCGCACCCGCGACATGGAGGTGCTGGAGCGCGCCGACGTGGTGTTCGACGTGGGCGGCAGTTGCGACCCGGCCGAGGGCCGCTATGACCACCACATGCGCGACAAGCCGCTGCGCGCCAATGGCGAGCCGTTCAGCTCGGCCGGGCTGGTGTGGCGCGATTACGGCGTGCGCGCCATCCGCGCCCTGGTGCCCGCCACCACCGAGGCCGAGGCGGCGCGCATGGCCGCCAAGCTGGATGGCGGTCTGATCCGCGACATCGATTTGATGGACAACGGCGCCATGACGCCGAATCCCGGCCATTTCTCGACCCTGCTGGAAGCCTTCAACCCCAGCTTCGCCGAGCCCGAACGCGACGAGAACCAGGCTTTCGCCGAAGCCGCCGATCTGGCGGCGCTGGTACTGGCCCGCGCCATCGCCCGCGCCCACGCCGCCGTGCTGGCCGAGGAAAGCGTGGCCGAAGCCGCGACCAATGCCGCCGACCCGCGCATCATCGTGCTGGAAACCCGCGTGCCGTGGGAGGACGCGGTGTTCGACCTGAACCTGACCGACGTACTGTACGTGGTGCGCCCGGCGGGCAAGCAATGGACCATCAGCGCCGTGCCGCCCGAACGCACCTCGTTCGCCCAGCGCAAGCCGCTGCCGGAAAGCTGGGGCGGTCTGCGCGACGGGGATTTCGCCACGGCCAGCGGCGTGCCCGACGCCACCTTCTGCCACCCCGCCCGCTTCGTCTGCGGCGCCACCAGCCGCGACGGCGCCGTGGCCCTGGCCCGCATCGCCGCCGACACCCCCTGAGGTTTCGCTTTGACCGATCTTCGGGGGCTTTTGCCCCCGACCCCCAATCGGGAGGCGCGGCCTCCCGAACCCTCCAGATATTTATCCAATTGAAATAAAAGAAAACTGGTGGTCCGGAGGCTGTGCCTCATAGGCGCTAACCTAACAAGGGATTAAACCACAGAGACACAGAGGCACAGAGAGATTGGAGCCGTGGTGAACGAATTACCTCAATTCTGGCGGGTATCTCTGTGCCTCTGTGTCTCTGTGGT
>JAEXAH010000083.1 GCA_023458315.1 Pseudomonadota bacterium | reverse complement strand
TGCTTTTTTCCAACGCTTTCATTGTCAAAAGGAATCAAAATGCGCGCCAACTTCTACAAATGCGGGGAAAAAACGATTGCCCCGCATTATGCCTGCTGGTCGCCGGTCGATGCGCCTGCGCCGGACTTTCACACGCCGGACTGCTTTGGGCTCCTTACGCTTGTGTGAGGCGAGCCCCGCTTGTATTCTTACAGAAATGCCGTCCGAGCCGTAACGTTCGGGCGGCACTTTTTTGACCCTTAGAAAAACTTACAGAAATTGCCGAAAGGCGCTTGGCAGCGCATAGCGGGAGGAAAGCTCGCTTTTATCCGCCCACACAAAGCGCGCGTCCGTGCGGGAGCATTCTATGATGTGGCAGGTCATGCGCCATACGATGTGCGTAAAAATATGCGTACGCCGCAGCGTGCCTGTAAGGGAAACCGGAAACATACCCCACGCGGCGGCTGCATCGAGCGCTTGTTGTGCGTCAAGCTCGCCCAAAACGTTGGGCAGCTCCCAAAGGCCGCCCAGAAGCCCAGTTTCAGCGCGTTTTAAAATGGCTGTTTGCCCGCCGCAGCGAAGAAGAAACACCGTGCGCATTTCCTCAAGCTTTTTCTTTTTCGGCGTGCGTACAGGGAGTGTTGAAACCGCGTTGTTCTTAAGCGCAGCACACAACGGTGCTACGGGACAAAGCTCGCATTTTGGGCGGCCGTTTGGCAGGCAAACGGTGGCGCCAAGCTCCATGATGCTTTGTGTAAAATCACCTGCATCTACTGTGGGGTAAATACGGCGAAGCGCATCCTCCACGCGCTTTTTTACGGAAGGCTCGTCCTCACTTTCAAAAATCCCATGAACGCGAGCGATGACCCTTAGCACGTTGCCGTCCACCGCGGGTGTGGGAAGGTTAAAGCAAATGGAGGCAATCGCCCCCGCAGTATACGGGCCGATGCCCGGCAAGCAAAGAAGTTCCTCGTAAGACGCGGGAAAGCGTCCGCCGTATTTTTCGACCACCGCGCAGGCGGTTTCCTTCAAGCGCCGCGCGCGCGAATAATATCCAAGCCCTTCCCAAAGCTTCATAAGCTCTTCGTCGGTGCAGCGTGCAAGCGCGAAAACATCGCTTAGGCGGGCAAGGAACCGTTCGTAATAGGGTTTTACCGCTTCCGTGCGCGTTTGCTGGAGCATGATCTCCGAGAGCCATACATGGTAGGGATTGCGGTCGCGCCGCCACGGAAGCGCGCGTGCGTTTTGCGTGTACCATTGGGTAAGCGCCTCGCCGAGCGCCGCATCAAGCAAAAAAGCGTTTGCTTGGGTTGAGTTCTTTTGCCGCTGTGCCATGAGGTTTTTATTCCTTCCTGTTGCCTTATTGTAACACAGGCGCATGTTTTTTGCCGCCTGCGGATGCGTACAGCAAAAATGCCGCTTCTGAAGCTTTTCCGGCGGGCTGCGCAAAAGCCGTGTGAGAAAGCGCATGAGAAGGGCATTTTTTTAAAATGCAAAGGAAATATAAAACTTTAACAATGGTTACTCCTTTTACTTAGCACAAAAAGAGCTTGAATTTTTATCATGATTTGATAAGATATACTTGTCGAATATTAATTGCTTTTGTTATAACAAATGTTTCTTACGCCGCGTGAAAGCAGGCCCTTCGGAGGGACAGCGCATGGATGTTTACATTGCCAGACAGCCGATTTTTAACCGCCAGATGCGCGTCTACGGTTACGAATTGCTGTACCGCAAGAGCCAAAACAATTTTTACGAGGGGACGGACGATGATGAGGCGACGGTTTCGCTCATCAACAACACGTTCCTTGTTTTCGGCCTTGGCGAGCTGGTGGACAGAACGTGTGCCTTCATCAATTTTTCCGAAAATCTCCTGCTCGACGACATTGTCTATATGCTGCCCAAGGAGCATGTGGTCATTGAAGTGCTTGAGCGCGTGGAACCTACCGAGGATGTCATTGAAGCCTGCATGAAACTTCGGCAAAGGGGCTACACCCTCGCGCTTGATGACTTTATTCTCGACAGAAACACCGACGCCTACGCCCCGTTCATCAACGCCGCAGGCATCATCAAAATAGAATTTCCCACCATCAACCGCGAAAACGGCGAAGAGATGGCGGAGATGATCAAACGTTACCCCCACATCACCTTTCTTGCGGAAAAGGTGGAAACTCGCGAGGATTTCAGCTTTGCCTGCGAGCTTGGCTTCAAACTGTTTCAGGGGTACTTTTTCAGCAAACCCGTTATGTCAAACGCCAAGGAGATCGGCTCGCTCAACGCCAACCTCATCATGATCTTTAACGAGCTTGGCAGCCCCGAACCCGATTACCGCACCGTTATGGACGGGATCCAGCGCGACGTAGGGCTTTCCTACAAGCTTTTGAAAATGGCGAACTCGGTCTACTACGGCTCCATGAACCGTATTGATTCGGTAAAGGGCATGCTCGTGCAGATCGGTACGGATGAAGTGCGCCGCTGGGTGCAGCTGATGATGCTGCGCGGCGTGCAAAAACCCGAAAATGCGGAGGTCATAAAGAATTCCATCGTGCGCGCAAAAATGCTTTCGCTCATCGCACGCGACGTTGGCAACTGCAACGAGTCCGACTACTTTATTGCGGGCATGTTCTCCTCCCTTGATGCGCTTTTGAACACCACCATGGAAAAGGCGCTTACGGGCCTTCCCATTTCAGACGAGGTGCGCGACGCACTTTTGGGCACGGAAGGCCAGCTTCGCTGCCACATCGATATGGTGATGCACATTGAGCGGGCGGATTGGTCGTTCCTCGAGCGCAAATGCGGTTACAATTGCCCGGACCCCGAAAAGTACATGGACTATTACATGGAGTCCATCCGCTGGCAGCAGGCGATGTCGCAATAGTCAAAAACGCAGTTCTTAAGTAAAGAAAACCGCACCGGTTTGTACGGCGCGGTTTTTTGCAAAAATACAAAAGATCATATATTCTTCGCGCAGTTCTTTCTTTTTCACGTTTTCTCTGCTATCGTAAAAACGGCGATTTCCTTTCTTTCCCCCAAATCCAAGCACAGCTTTTTTCTTATTTTTGCAAGCGAGGTAACGCAATGAACGCGCAGCTTTATAAAGCTTATGTGGATATACTGCATGAGGAGCTTCTTACTGCAATGGGCTGTACGGAGCCCATCGCCATTGCCTACGCGGCTGCGACGGCACGGGAGGTTTTGGGTAGCATCCCCGAGCGCATGAGCATTTTTGTAAGCGGCAACATCGTGAAAAACGTGAAGAGTGTGATCGTGCCGCACACCGGCGGCCTGAAAGGCATTGAGGCGGCTGCGGCGGCGGGCGCGGTCGCCGGGCGCGCAGGGGAAA
>JAEXAH010000082.1 GCA_023458315.1 Pseudomonadota bacterium | reverse complement strand
CAAACATTGAAAACATCAATTCTAATAGGAATTGGGTGACTATAGAAGGGAAAATCCCTTTGGATACAAGTAAGGAATATGCGTCAGAAATTAGTTCATACACTCAAGGTTTAGGAGCTTTTATTACCAGACCTTACAGGTTTCAGATAACTCAGAATAAATATTCAAACAACACTAATCCTGAAAAAAAAGATAAGCTTTTATTTATGTTCGAAAAATCTGAAATTAGACTATAGTATATCTATTAAAAGCATAAAGTCAGCGAATGGCTTGTTGATTAATATTAACTTTTAATTTTTATGCTTATGGATGAAATTTTAAACATGAAGTTATTCAGTTTATTATCTGAAACTTCTCAAAAAGTAACTAACGAAGAGATAAAACATGCCTATGGGTGCTTAGTGAAACATATAGCTATAGTCAGCCAGTCCGAAAAAGACTACTCCAATATCTATCGGATACTGAGCACTACTCGTATTGAATTGGTAGCAGTACAGACACTCCATCGACACGAGCAGGGGGAAAAATGCCCTAAAATTCACCTGTCTGCAAAAGGCGTTAGCCCTTGTCAATTCTGAATTAGAACTATTAAACCTGAAAATTCGTTATCCTGAACAGTTTCCACAAGCTGAACAACCTACATTTGAATCCGACCTTTATATTCTCCCTAAGTCGAAAGACTTGGGGGTTGTTGGTTTAGCCGAGATTGTAGTTGCCCTTTTCTTTTCAAAGAAAGTATTCCAACGGAACGGAAAGCCTGCGCACCTGAATCAGATTGCAGTTGCTTTCGAAAGGATATTCAATTGCAGTTTTGGTAGTATTTACGACCAGCAGGAGAAAGTTTATGACCGCAAACCGTTTAACCGTACCAAAGCACTCGATTTTCTACGTAGCCTTATCATCCGAAAGGATAAAGAGAGTAAGAATAGACAAGATGAAAAATAACCGTTTTGTAATAACTTAAATAAAAGCCAGTTATCAAAAACTTTCGGGGGAGTAGTTAGCTACTCTCCTTTTTCTGTGTCTTCATTCTGCCGTCCTTTGTTTCATCAATCGATTGAGAATAATAATGTTTAATCTCAAAAATGAAGCAAAGCTATGTATATTAACAATGAAGATTTTGAAACATGGATGAACAAGCTATCCAAGAAATTAACTGAAATCGGTCAGGGTTTAAAATCACTGATTAACACAAACGAAGTATTCGACCCTGACGAGAAGCTACTCGATAACCAGGATTTAGCCTTTCTTCTGAAAGTGTCATGCCGAACATTACAGAGGTATCGCACAAGTAAGAAACTCCCCTTTTTTATGGTCGGTCATAAGACCTACTACCGCACTTCGGACGTTCGGGAGTTTGTCCGCTCTCACATGGATTTTCAAACCTATCAGGACTTTGAAAAGAAGCACCCGAAATCCAAAGACAAGGATAAAACCGATGAAAAAGATGAATGATTCCGCTTGTATCGTTTAACGTGGAATGGTGCAAATGACGGAGGCTTGTTTTTGGTTTACGCCCCCTGTTAATAGCTCCGCATTCAGCCGAACCAACGCTACTTTCGTGCAGCATTTATTTGGTTGAATTAAGCAAGAGGGAACTGGACAAGTCCTGTTCTTTCCTCTTGCCCTGCGGGGCAAAGCCTTCGGCTTTAACGGTTTAGTATAAACCGTTGTAATTAGCCTGTCAATTAGCAACAAGGATTAATCGCTAATTATCAGCCATTTAATAAAATGATTTTCCATTAAAAAGTAATTACTATGCAAAATCAGAATAGAAAAATAGTTTTTACTACTGTTTCCATTGACAAAGAAACAGGGCGTTTATTAGATAAAATCTGCAAACGCTATTCGCTGAAAAAGAGTGAAGTTGTAAAATTGGCTTTTCTGTATTTGGAAAAAGCAAATATCAACCCTGCTGATGCTCCCGAATCGGTAAAGTCGGAGCTTGCTAAAATCAACAAACGGCAGGATGATATAATCCGCTTTATCCGACACTACGAAGAGGAACAGCTTAATCCGATGATACGCATAAGCCATTCGATAGCGAGCAAATTTGATACGATTGTCAAGGCTTTGGAAACGCTTATTCTTTCACAGATTCAGCAGAATCAGGAAAAGCATAATGCTGTGCTGCAAAAAATTAGTGATACCCTTACTCAACATGCCGATGTAATCAATAGTCAGGGAAAACAAATAGGCTCACTGCAACAGACACAGAAAAGGGATAATGCAAAACTTTTGAAGCTGATTAGTCTGTATTCGGATTTGGTAACCTGCGGAGTAATGGACGGTAAGCGGAAAGAGAATCTAAAAGCAGAAATTATTGACCTGACTAACGAAAAATAAAAATGAACATAGATTTCCCGCCACCGTCCAAAGGTACATACAACAATGCAGGCAGTAGCCGAAAATTGGCGAATTACATGGAACATGAAGATATGGAACGCATGGAGCAGGGAATCTATACAGAGGGATTTTTCAATCTGACGGACGATAATATCTATAAATCCCAAGTCGTAAAAGATATAGACAGCAATATCGGTCAGCTATTAAAAACCGATGCCAAGTTTTACGCTATCCATGTCAGCCCATCAGAGAAAGAACTTCGAGCAATGGGAACAACGGAGCAAGAACAAGCCGAAGCTATGAAACGGTATATCCGTGAAGTGGTTATTCCTGAATATGCCAAGAATTTCAATAAAGGACTATCAGCAGAGGATATAAAGTTTTACGGCAAAATCCATTTTGATAGAAACAGGTCAGACAACGAACAGAATATGCACTGCCATTTGATTGTCAGCCGAAAAGACCAATCGAATAAAATCAAAATCAGTCCGCTAACCAATCACCGAAATACCAAGAAAGGAGTAATCAAAGGCGGATTTGATAGAACCGCATTATTTCAGAATGTAGAGAAAGGATTTGATAAACTATTTGGCTATGACAGGCAATTATCCGAAACTTTTGAGTACTGCAATACTATGAAGAACGGCAGTATTGCCGACCAACTCAAAATGCAGGAAAAACAGATTGCCAATGAAAGAGAAAATAAGCAAGATAATTTTCAAATTCCCGAGATAGAAAACAAGGTTGAAAATTTTCAAGAAAATAAACTTTCAAACAGTGATGAGAGTAAGCAAAGTTCTACATCATCTGATTTCGGTCTGTCCTCTGCATTAGGTTTACTTACTCCTGATGTCAGCAATAAAGAGGAAGAACAACCCGTGAAAAGAAAAAAGAAGAAGCCCAAGCGAGGATTAAGAAGGTGAAAATCAATAACATGAACGAATACAAAGAAATCCGAAAAGAAATAGATAGCTACCTGATGAAGCGATTTAAGTATCGCCGTTCGCTTCTGTACTTGAATTCAGATAATAATATCGTCTGTCGAAGAAACAGCCGAGTAGATTTATATTTGCGTATCAGAAGAAAGGAAAGCCTTTTCCCGCCCGATTGTCTGATTATAGCCCGAATCGGCTTCAAAAAAGAGCGTATAGGACATGGCTCTCACTTTATCCGTTTTTTGGCTGAAATAACCATAAAATACGGCTTTAAGCATATAGGATTAGAATCTACCAACGAGAAAAGTAGTGCATTTGCTGAAAAATTGGGTTTTCATTCGATAGATAGTTCTAATTATGCGGTATCGGTAGAGAATTTAATGTACTATTTTCAAAATAAGGTTTAATGTAATCCTTTATTTATCTGTACACAAAGATATATTCCAAGAATAAAACGTCAACACCAAGCCCTACGGGTTTTGCAGAAAATCTCCACACCTACGCTACGCTTCGGGTAGTATTTTCCGCAAAAGTGTTGCCTTATTCATTCTTTCCATAAGAGGGATGTTTAACAGATAAAAAAGGAAAAAAATATGCTTGGGATTAAATATTCTCTATTGTCGTAATAACAAAGAAACTTTGTTATTACGACTGTACTCCAAATATTTACTATTTTTGTGGACAAATAATTTATTTATATGGCAGAAGCAATACCCAAATTAAAACCATTAAGAGCAGATTTTAATTCTTATGAGTTTAGAGACTTCTTAAAGTCCAATGATTTTCATAGATTGTGCATTTCATCAAATATTGATGATTTCTGGAATTCCTGCTACAAGAAAGCAGAGCAGGAAAGAGGATACTATGCTGTTGGTATGGATGTTGAAGGAGTGGATTCAGATGATGGTTTTACAATCGCTTTAAATTATATATACGAGAATTATTCAAAAGAAACCTTTTTTAGTTTTGTCATCAATATTTTGAGTGCTTATACAAATTGGCGAAAAAAAGATTTGTATATAACTGACTTTAAGCAAGACTTATCAATTTTAGGTGCACCAAAAGATTACATTGTAGAATTAGAAAAGCTAAGTTCTGTTTTTTCTAATTCTGTTCCTCGCTCTTCACTACCTGACACTATTTGGAATTCAGGAAAATTAGAAGATGTTTTAAGTAAGATGGATGATTCGATAAAAGGTGGAGAATATAATTTAACATTAACATATGCTTACACCTCTTTAGAAGGTCTATTGAAGTCATTTATAAAGGAAAACATTCCTGAAAAAGAAGATATTGATAAGATTAATCAAATGTCTAAGATTGTAAGAGAACATATTAAAAGCGTCTTAGATAAAAACAACAAGAAATACTCAGATGAAGTCTTAAATCTAATAACTACAATAACAAATGCAATATCTAATGCTCGAAACGAATTTAGTGATTCTCATTTTGACAAGGCTTCTGATAAATGGTTAGCTGATTTTTCTCGCGATTGTGTAAACTCTGTGGGGAGATTGTTGCTTAATTTCATTGAATAAAATAGTCGACATGATTATATTC
>JAEXAH010000081.1 GCA_023458315.1 Pseudomonadota bacterium | reverse complement strand
GCGCATCGACCGTCTGATTGGAGGCGACCCCAGACCCGGGGGCGACACCAATCAAATGGTGCTGCAATGGGCGTGAACTTTAACCGGACAGCCGTGGACTTGATCCGGGCATCCACGCGGCGCCGCCAGCCCCGTCTTTCCGCGGAGTTGCCTGCGGATAAACGTGGATGGCCGGGTCAAGCCCGGCCATGACGAACACTTTGCCGCATTCAGGCACGGGAACACTCTATCCGTGTTCATCCGTGCGCCGCGCAGCGGCATTCGTGCCCATCCGTGTTACCTTGGAATTGTCCGCTTTCGCTGGCGTTGGCCTTATTCCCGGTCCGGCTTGTGCGGTAGGCGGATTTCGATGACCGCCCGTTTGGTGGCTTCGTCCAGCGGTTTGCGGTTGGCGAAGCGTTGGTCCAGGCGGACGGCGCAGATGATGGCGCTCATCAGCGCCAGCCACACCAGACGGTTCTGGTAACGGTCGTGCGGGTTGGACAGGGCACCGCACACGAAGGCGTTGCCCAGCAGCGCCAGCAGCACGATGATCAGGAGGCCGCCGCTGATACGGTCGCGGCGGCGCCACGCCACGACCAGCAGGCCCAGCATGGCGATTTCGGCGGCCTGGGCCACCGGCACCTGAAGCTTGTTGATGGCGTCGAAGGAAATGCCCTCGCGCCGTTGCTGGCGGGCGAAGCGGAAGGCGCGGAAATCGTCGGGATAGTGCTTCAACTGGGTGCGCACGAAGTGCCAGGTCATGGGCACCAGATCTTCGCCCGCCGCGATCAGGTTCAACTGGGTCAGGGTGTTGCCGACCATGGCCTCGGCCACGTCCAGGGGGAACATGGCGATGGCGCCCTTGACGATCACCCCGGCCTCGTCATGCATGGCCTTCCAGCCGCCCATGTCGTCGAACGGGCTGTCGCCCCACAGGAACTCGTCGGCGGTATAGGGCAGTTCTTCCTTGTGCTCGCACATCTTCAGCGGTGCGCCCTGGGGGCATACTTCGTCCAGGTATTTCTTGGCCAATCCGTCCTGGACGAACAGCGCCAGTTGCAGCACCTGCCCGGATTCGCTGAAGAAGGCGCGGCCGGTGGCGAGATAATGCACGCCCGGCACGCTGGCGGTGCCCAGCGCCACCGCCAGCAGCGGCATGCCCAGGCGCGGGCGCGGCATGCGCAGCGACAGGCGGGCGCCCAGCCACAGCGCGGTCAGCACCAGGGCCAGCCCCAGCGCCACCGCCACATGCGACATGTGCACGCCGATGGCCAGGGCGACCATGGGCACCAGCACCATGCGCCGCCACAGCGGGATGGCGCTGCCGAAGGCCAGGATGGCGATGCCCAGCACCGCCAGTCCGGCGAACATGTCGGCCATGACCTGGGACGTCACCCACGGCAGGCCGGTCAGCAGCGACAGGGCGATGCCCAGCCCCAGGAACACCTGGGGCCGCCAGCGGGCGATCCATGACCACACCGCCTCGTGCAGCATCCAGGCCATCATCAGCGCCTGCGCCCACACCACCACCCACAACGTGCCGAACGGCTTGGCGATGCCGACGAAGGCGCCGTAGGTCATGATGCGATAGATGATCGGCTGCCACGTGAAGGAAATCTCCACGTAATCCTCGCTGTCGAAATAGACCAGCGGATAGCCGTTCCAATAGGCGGGCGCCAGCAGCATGAACGCCACCGCGAACACGCCCAGCACCCGCCAGCCCTTCCAGTGGAAGAGGTCGGGAAAAGGATTGTGGTGCGACGCGGTCACACCCGCTTCCAGGTGGTGCCCTGGGGGCCGTCCTCCAGCACGATGCCCGCGTCGGCCAGTTCCTTGCGGATGCGGTCGGCGGCGGCGAAGTCGCGGGCCTTGCGCGCGTCGGCACGGGCCTGGATCAGCCCGTCGATGTCCGCATCGGACAACCCGCCGCCCGCGCCCGCCGCCTGCCAGCGGAACCACGCCTCGGGGTCTTGCTTCAGAATGCCCAGCAGGTCGGCGGCGGCCAGCAGCGCGCCCTTGGCGCGGGCCTTGTCGGCCGGGTCGGTGGCCTTGTTCAAGGCGGTGGTCAGTTCGTGCAGATGGGCGATGGCCAGCGGCGTGTTGAGGTCGTCCTCCAGCGCCGCCAGCACCTCGGCGGGCGGCTCGGCGGCGGCGGCGTCCACGTCGCCAGCATTGCGCAGCGCGGTGTACAGGCGGTCCAGCACGGTGCGCGCCTGTTTCAGTCCCTCGGCGGTCCAGTCGAACGGCTGGTGGTAATGGCTGGACAGCATGTAGAGGCGCAGCGCCTCGCCCGGGGCCTGATCCAGCAATTCGCGCACGGTGAAGAAGTTGCCCAGGGACTTGGACATCTTCTCGCCCTCGACCATCAGATGGCCGTTGTGCAGCCAATAGCGGGCGAAGGGCGCGCCGTTGGCGCATTGGCTTTGCGCGATCTCGTTCTCATGGTGGGGGAACACCAGGTCCAGGCCGCCGCCGTGGATGTCGAAGGTGGTGCCCAGATACTGGCCGCTCATGGCGCTGCACTCGATGTGCCAGCCGGGGCGGCCGCGGCCCCACGGCGATTCCCAGCCGGGCAGATCGGGCGTGGACGGCTTCCACAGCACGAAATCGCCGGGGTTCTTCTTGTAGGGCGCCACCTCGACGCGGGCGCCGGCGATCATCTCGTCCATGGGGCGGCCCGACAGCTTGCCGTAATCGGCCATGCTGCCGATTTCGAACAGCACATGGCCCTCGGCGGCATAGGCGTGGCCCTTGGCGATCAGCCGCTGGATCATGTCGATCATCTGGGCGATGTGGGCGGTGGCGCGCGGCTCGATGGTCGGCGGCAGCGCGTTCAGCTCGGCGATGTCGTCATGGAACAATTGGGTGGTGCGGGCGGTGATGACCTCGATCGGCTCGCCGGAATCCTTGGAGCGCTGGTTGATCTTGTCGTCCACGTCGGTGATGTTGCGGACATAGGTCACCTTGGGGTACAGCCGCGACAGCAGGCGGTACAGCACGTCGAACACGATCACCGGCCGCGCGTTGCCGATATGGGCGCGGTCATAGACGGTGGGGCCGCAGACATACATGCCCACATGGTCGGGGTTCAGAGGCTGGAACGCCTCCTTCCGGCGGGTGAGCGTGTTGTAGAGTGCAAGCGCCACTTGGTTCGGTCTCTCTCTGTCAGACGGTTTCGCCACGCAGCCGCTTGGCGGCCTTGTCATATCCCATTAGGGGTAACAGGTTCTTGAGTTCCGGTCCATTCTCGCGGCCGGTCAGCGCCAGCCGCAGCGGGTGGAACAGCTCGCGTCCCTTGCGGCCGGTGGCGGCCTTGACGGCGTTGGTCAACAGGCTCCAGGTGCCGTGGTCCCACGGCTCGGGCGGCAACAATTCGGCGGCGGCGGCGGTGAAGGCGGCGTCCTCGATCACCGGGGCGACCGGGCCGTTGACCACCTGTGCCCATTGCGCCACATCGGCCAGATTGTCCAGGTTGCCGCGCACCGCGTCCCACAGCGCCGCGCTTGCCTGGATGCCCTGGGCCGCCAGCCGGTCGGCCACCGCCGCGAACGGCAAGTCGTGCAGCAGGCGGGCGTTCAGATGGCCCAGTTCGGCCGGATCGAATTTCGGGGTGGCGCGGCTGAAATGGCCGATGTCGAATTCGTCCACCAGCATATCCAGGCTGGCCCGCGCCTCGATGGCGTCCGAGGTGCCCAGCTTGGCCAGCAGGGAATTCAGCGCCATGGCCTCGATCCCCTGGTCGCGCCAGTCGCGCAAGGATTGCGAGCCCAGGCGCTTGGACAGGCCCGCGCCGGTGATGTCGGTCATCAGCGGCAGATGGGCGAAGCGCGGCGGCTCGGCGCCCAGCGCCTGGAACAACTGGATCTGCGGCGCCGAATTGGTGACGTGGTCCTCGCCACGGATGATGTGGCTGACGGCGAAATCCATGTCGTCCACCACCGACGGCAGGGTGTACAGGAAACTGCCATCGGCGCGGATCAGCACCGGGTCGGACAGGCTGGCGCAATCCACATGACTGTCGCCGCGCACCAGATCGTCCCAATGCACCACCTTGTGGTCCAGCTTGAAACGCCAGTGCGGCTTGCGGCCCTCGGCCTCGAAGGCGGCGCGCTGCGCGTCGCTCAGGCGCAGCCCGGCGCGGTCGTAGACCGGCGGCAGGTGGCGGGCCAGCAGGCGCTTGCGCTTGTATTCCAGTTCCTCCGGCGTCTCGTAGCAGGCATACAGACGGCCGTCGGCCTTCAGCTTCTCGGCGGCGGCGACATAGGATTCCAGCCGCTTGGACTGGTACGCCTTCTTGTCCCAGGTCAGGCCCAGCCAGGACAGATCCTCGGCGATGGCGTCCACGTATTCCTGGCGCGAACGCTCCAGGTCGGTATCGTCATAGCGCAGCAGGAAATAGCCGCCATGCGCCTTGGCGAACAGCCAGTTGATCAGGGCCACACGGGCATTGCCCACATGCAGGAAGCCGGTGGGCGAAGGCGCGAAACGAACAAGGACGGTCACGGTCAGATAGTCCTGGTAAAGCCGTTGGTGATGGGATAGCGGCGGTCCTTGCCGAACGACCGGCCGGTGATCTTGACGCCGGGCGGGGCTTGGCGGCGCTTGTATTCGGCGCGGTCCAGCATGCGCCAGACGCGGCGGATGGTGGCTTCGTCATAGCCCTTGGCGATGGTTTCCGCCACGCCCAATTCGCCTTCGATCAGGCAGGACAGGATGCCGTCCAGCACGTCATAGGGCGGCAGGGTGTCCTGGTCCTTCTGGTCGGGCTTCAGTTCGGCGCTCGGCGGCTTGGTGATCACCCGTTCGGGCATCACCGGACCGTCAGGGCCAAGCGCACCCTGGGGCCGGTTGGCGTTGCGCCAGCGGCACACCGAGAACACGGCGGTCTTGTACACGTCCTTCAGCACGGCATAGCCGCCGCACATGTCGCCGTAAAGGGTGGCGTAGCCGGTGCTCATCTCGCTCTTGTTGCCGGTGGACAACACCATGGGGCCGAATTTGTTGGAAAGGGCCATCAGGGTCAGCCCGCGCGAGCGCGATTGCAGGTTTTCCTCGGTGATGTCCGGGCTTTTGCCCTGGAAGTGCGGCGCCAGCATGCCGCCGAACGCGTCCATGGCCGGGCCGATATTGATGGTGTCCAGGCGGCAGCCCAGCAATCGGGCCACGCCCGCCGCGTCGTCCAGGCTTTCCTGGCTGGTATAGGGCGAGGGCATCATCACGCACCACACCTTGTCGGCGCCCAGCGCGTCGGCGGCCACCGCCGCCGCCAGCGCCGAATCGATGCCGCCCGACAGACCCAGCACCACGCCGGGGAAGCCGTTCTTTGTCACGTAATCGCGCAGGCCCAGCACCATGGCCTGATAGGTGTCCTCGTCCGCCGAGGGCTCGGGGGCGATGGGGCCGCCGGTGGTCCAGCCGTCGGCGCCCTTGTTCCAGGTGGTGGTGGTCACGCTTTCCTGCCATGCGGGCAGGCGCAGCAGCAGCTTGGCCTTGGCATCCAGCGCGAAGGACGAGCCGTCGAACACCAGTTCGTCCTGGCCGCCCAACTGGTTGACGTACAGCAGCGGCAGGCCGGTTTCGCGCACCCGCTCGACGGCGCGGTGCAGGCGCACATGCCCCTTGCCCAGCTCGAACGGCGAGCCGTTGGGCACCACCAGCATCTCGGCGCCGCATTCGGCCAGGGTTTCGGCCACGTCGGCGTACCACATGTCCTCGCACACCATCACCCCCAGGCGCACGCCGCGAAAGGCGATGGGGCCGGGCACCGGGCCGGGCACGAAGACGCGGGCTTCGTCGAACACGCCGTAATTGGGCAGGTGATGTTTCAGCCGCGTCGCCGCCACCGCGCCCTTGTCCAGCAACAGCACGGCGTTGTGGGCGACGCCCTTGACCCGCCACGGCGCGCCGACCAGCAGCGCCGGGCCGCCATCGGCGGTGTCGCGGGCCAGGTCTTCCACCGCCGCCTCGACCGCGTCCAGGAAGGCGCTTTTCAGCACCAGATCCTCGGGCGGATAGCCCGACACCGTCAGTTCGGGGAACACCACCAACTGGGCGCCATCGGCCGCCGCCGTGGCGCGGGCGTCGCGGATGCGGCGGATGTTGCCGACGACGTCGCCGACCACGGGATTGATCTGGGCCAGGGCGATGGACAAGCGTTCGGACATGGGGAAAAACCTGAAAAAGTTCCAGGCCCTGACTTAACGGCATGGGCTTGGGCCTGTCAATGCGCGCACCGGCCCTGAAATCTGCTAAAATCACCGGGACAGGGAGTCCGAGCCGCATGACCGACCCATCCTCGCCGCCCGCCGGACCGGCGGCGTGCAGTGCCATCGCCAACACCATGATCGGCCACTTCGCCACCCGGCTGGAGGTCGAGGCCCGCCGCGCGGGCGGCAGCCTGAGCGCCGAGGCCATCCGCGCCCTGGCCGAACGCTTCATGGCCGAGGAAGGGGCGCGCTTCGCCCCGGCGCTGCAACGGTCGTGGGATTCCTGCACCCAGATGCGCGAGGCGGCGCAGTGGCAAAGCGCGCGGGCCAACCCGTTCGACCGCATCCTGACCAAGCCCTTCGCCCACCTGTTCCCGGCGCGGCGCGGCGATGACGGCGGCATCGGCGTGCTGAGCCGCCGCCTGCTGCCCGGCTTCCATCTGGCGGTGGACAAGATGATCGGCCCGGCCTTGTTCGAGCAATGCCAGCGCAAGGCCCAGGCCATCCTGGACCGCCACCGCCGCGCTGATGGCGCCACCGATTGGAATGCCGTGCACGCCGATGCCGAGGCCCACGCCTTGTCCGGCGACGTGCTGGCGGTGGTGGCTCATTACTTCGCCAATTTCGACCGCCGCCGCGACTGGTTCATGGACATCGTCAATTCCCATCTGGCGCCGGTGGCGGCGACCGCCGCCGACGCCCATTGGCGGCTGACCGAACATGGCTTCTCCGAACTGATGCGCGCCCTGTTCGCGCCGCTGCGCGCCCGGCTGGCCGCCGATGGCGCCGCCCTGCGCAAACGCTATGGCGAACAGACGGTCGAGGCGTTCGAGGCGTTCTTCCACCGGCTCGACGGCTAGAGTAGACTTTCGGAATATGGTGAAGGGGGAAAGCTGATGAGTGCGTTGAAGGTGCCGCCGGGCTTCCTGTGGGGGGCGTCGACCTCGGCCTATCAGATCGAGGGCGCGGCGGCCGAGGACGGGCGCGGCCCCAGCATCTGGGACATCCATTCGCGCATCCCCGGCCGCACCAATAACGGCGATACCGGCGACGTCGCCTGCGACCATTACCACCGCTGGCCCGAGGATATGGCGCTGCTGAAGAAACTGGGCGTCGATGCCTATCGTTTCTCGGTGTCGTGGCCGCGCGTGCTGCCGCGCGGGCGCGGCGCGGTCAACGACAAGGGCCTGGATTTCTATGACCGGGTGATCGACGCGACGCTGGCGGCGGGCATCCAGCCCTGGCTGTGCCTGTACCATTGGGATTTGCCGCAGCGCCTGCACGAACTGGGCGGCTGGACCAACCGCGACGTCGCCGGATGGTTCGCCGATTACGCCACCCTGATCGCCCGCAAGTTCGGCGACCGCGTCCGCCACTTCGCCACCTTCAACGAACCCAACGTCGCCACCCTGTTCGGCTATGCCATGACGTGGTGCGCGCCCGCCATGCAGGACCGCGACGCCTATTTCCGTGCCGCCCATCACCTGAATCTGGCCCACGGCGCGGCGGTGGACGTGCTGCGCGACCATGTGAAGGGGGCGCAGATCGGCGCCATCTACAACATGCAGCCGGTGCATCCGGAATCCGACACGCCGGAAAACCGCAAGGCGGCGCAGGTGTTGGACGCCCATTGGAATCTGGTCTATGCCGACCCGCAAATCCTGGGGACCTATCCGGCGGTGGTGGCCGGGGATTTCGAGCCCTATGTGCAGGCGGGCGACATGGCGCGCATCTGCCGCCCCATGGATTGGCTGGGCATGAACCATTACGGCCCCATCTGGACGCGGGCCGATGCCGACAACCAGATCGGCATCGCCTGGGGCGACAATCCCAATCCGGTGCCCCATCCCGAGATCGGCTGGCCCATCTATCCCGACGCCTTCACCGACGAACTGAAGCGTTGCGCCGCCCGCTACCGCCTGCCGGTCTATGTCACCGAGAACGGCATGGGGCGCGGCGCCGACGAGGAAAAGGTGGTGGACGGCCGCGTCGCCGATCCCTACCGCATCGCCTATCTCAAGCTTTATACCGCCGCCATGGAGCAGGCCATCGCCGACGGCGTCGATGTGCGCGGCTATTTCATCTGGTCGCTGCTGGACAATTACGAATGGGGGTCGGGCTACGGCAACCGCTTCGGCATCGTCCATGTGGACTTCGCCACCCAGGCGCGGGTTCCCAAGGATTCCTTCGGCTGGTATGCCGACCTGATCGCGGGCAACAGGGCATAGCATGAACACGCCGCCCGCCGCCTGGGATGATCATGTCCGCCTGTTGCGACTGGGCGGCCGCCCGGCGTGGCTGGTGGACGGGCAGGGCGGGGTGGTGTGGGCCGGGCCGGGCGCGGCGCGGCCGTTGCCCGATGGCGCGGTGCCGGGCCAGCCCGGCTTCGGCCTGCGCTGGGAAGCGGTCGCGGGCGGTTGGGCGGCGGTGCAGGAACCGGATATTCCCGATCACGACGTCGCCCTTCTGCTGGACCCGCTGCCCATACCGGTGTTCTGGAAGGATCGCGCCGGGCGTTATCTGGGCTGCAACCGCGCCTTCGCCGACTTGCTGGACCTGCCGGTGGCGGCGCTGGTCGGCCGCACCGTCCACGACCTGTATCCGACGGAATTGGCGGCCAAGTACCATGCCATGGACCAGGAACTGATGGCGGGCGGCGCCGACGCGGTGCAACGCTATGAATGGGACATCGGCACCGATGCGGGGCCGCGCCGCCGGGTGCAGTTCCACAAGGCCAATCTGGTGGATGCCGACGGCGCGGTGCTGGGGGTGGTGGGCATGGCCCAGGACATCACCGAATTGGTGGCGCTGGAGCACAAATTCACCACGGTGTTCGACGTCTGCCCCGACGCCCTGGCGCTGACCGATCGCCACACCGGCTTTTACCTGGACGTCAACAAGGCGTTCGAGGCCGCCCTGGGCTACAGCCGCGACGAGGTGCTGGGCCGCACCTCGGTGGAATTGGGCATCTGGGAAACCGTGGAACACCGTCAGGCCATGCTGGCGCAACTGGCGGCCCAGGGCAATCTGCGCAATTTCGAAACCCGTTTCCGCAAGAAGGACGGCACCGCCTTCACCGCGCTGATCTCGGTCGAGGCGGCGGTGCTGGACGGCCGCGACTGCCTGGTGATGTCCGGTACCGACATCACCGCGCGCAAGCAAGAGGAAATGCTGCTGCGCCGCACCGCCGACGAATTGCACCGTTCCAACGCCGAACTGGAACGGTTCGCCTATGTGGCCGCCCACGACCTTCAGGAACCGTGCCGCACCATATGCAGCTTCGCCCAGTTGCTGGAGCGCCGCTACGGCGCCGTCCTGGGCGATGACGGCCGCGATTACCTGACCTATCTGTCCGACGGCGCCCAGCGCATGCGCGAATTGGTGCAGGGGTTGCTGGGCTATTCCCGGCTGAACAACAACACCCTGCGTTTCGACACGGTGGATTTACAGGACATCGTCGCCTCGGCCCTGGCCGATCTGTCGGGGGCCATCGATCATGCCGGCGCCGAAATCTGCGTCGACAGCTTGCCCGCCGTGCGCGGCGATGCGGTGCAATTGCGGCAGGTCATGGTCAACCTGATCGGCAACGCGCTGAAATTCCAGCCCAAGGGACAGGCGCCCAAGGTCGAGGTGGCGGCACGGCGTGACGACGACCGGTGGCTGATCACCGTGCGCGACAACGGCATCGGCATCGCGCCGGAATATGTCGAGGACGTGTTCGGCATGTTCCGCCGTCTGCACGGCGGCGGCGCCTATCCCGGCACCGGTATCGGCCTGGCGGTGGTCCGCCGCATCGTCGAGGCCCATGGCGGCCGGGTCTGGGTGGAATCCACGCCCGGGCGCGGCGCCACCTTCTGCCTGACCCTGCCGGTTCAGCCCTGAGCTTCGGCCCAATCGGCCAGATTGTTGAGGACCTGGGATTGCAGACGGTGGTCGCCGCTGGCGATGACCGGTCCCAGCACGCACATGGCTTCGTCGCCCACCGCGCCGATGGCGTGCAGCGCCTTGGCCGGATCGTCCTCGGCCAGCGCCTCGGCGGCGGCGCGATAGACGCGGCGGCGGCTGCCGCGCAATTCCTGTTCCACCAGATCCATCAGCGCCTCGGCCAGCGGAACCTTGCGGTGAACATGAAAGGCCAGTTGCCGCAACAGGCGGACCTTGTCCTCGGTATCCAGGGTATCGTTCTTGGCCATGGGCCGTCTCCGGTTTTGCGGCGGGCACCTTGCGCCCCAGGGGGTGGGCAAGTCAATCGACGGGCGCACATGGGCATGCTATGCAAACAACATGCATGACGATACTCCCCACGCCCTGGTCCTGCCGTTCGAGCGGGGCCTGATCGACTTTCCCGACCGCGCCTTCCTGCTGCGGGCCGAGCCCTCGGACGCCTTCGGCCCCGACTGGCGGGCGGCGCTGGTCTGCGAACAAAGCTTCCGCCCGGCCTTCGACGCCTTGCGCGCCGCCGGGTTCGCCGCCGAACGGCGGCTGGACGGACGCTTCGCCTGCGGTCTGGTGCTGCTGACCAAGCACAAGGCCGAGAACCGCGCCAATCTGGCCCGCGCCTGGGATTTGCTGGAACCGGGCGGCCTGCTGGTGGCCTGCGGCGCCAACGCCATCGGCGCCGCCAGTTTCGAGCGCGAGGTGGGCAAGGCGCTGGGCCTGGAGGGCACTTTGTCCAAGCATCAATGCCGCACCTTCTGGCTGCGGCGCGGCGAAACCGAGCCCGAGGCGCTGGCCGAATGGCGCGCCGCCGCCCTGCCGCGTCCGGTGGGCGACAGCGGGCTGGTGGCCCGCGCCGGGTGCTTCAGCCCCGACCATGTGGACACCGGCTCGCGCATCCTGGCGGAAATCCTGCCCGATGCGGTGGCGGGCCGTGTCGCCGACCTGGGGGCGGGCTGGGGCTATCTGGGCGCCCAGGTGCTGGGGCGCTTCGCCGCCGTCACCGAACTGGATTGCTACGAGGCCGAGGCGCTGGCCCTGGACGATTGCCGGGCCAACCTGGACCGGCTGGAGCACGCCGCCGCGCGGTCCTATCATTGGGTGGACGTGACCTCGGGCATGCCCGAGGTGCAGCCCTATGACTGGATCGTCAGCAACCCGCCGTTCCACGAAGGCGCCAAGGCCGATCCCGCCATCGGCCGCGCCTTCATCGCCGCCGCCTGGAAGGCCATCCGTCGCCGCGGCAAGTTCGTCATGGTCGCCAACCAGCACCTTCCTTACGAGGCCGAATTGCGCAAACGCTTCCGCGATGTGCAATTGCTGACCGTGCGCGACGGCTTCAAGGTCTATCTGTCCAGCAACCGGCACGACGTGGTGCGATGAAACTGTCCCGACTGATCGCCAATCTGGGCTATGGCAGCCAAAAGGATGCCAAGGCCATGATCCGCGACGGCCGTCTGACCCGGGCCGACGGCACCGTGCTGGAGGAAAACGCCCGGGTCGAGCATGCGGACATCCGTCTGGACGGCGAGGTGCTGGACCCGCCCCAGGGCGTGGTGCTGATGCTGAACAAACCGGCGGGCTATACCTGTTCGACCTCGGACCCGGGGCGCATCGTCTATGAATTGCTGCCGCCGCGTTTCATGCGCCGCAACCCGATCGTCGCGCCGGTCGGGCGGCTGGACCGCGACACCACCGGCTTGCTGTTGCTGACCGACGACGGCAAGCTGCTGCACCGCCTGACCTCGCCCAAGCACCATGTGCCCAAGACCTATGCCGTCACCCTGGCGCGGCCGCTGGACGGCAGCGAGGCGGCGCTGTTCGCCGAGGGCTCGCTGATCCTGCGCTCGGAAACCACGCCGCTGTTGCCCGCCCACCTGGAGGCCACCGGCAGCCATTCCGCGCTGCTGACCATCACCGAGGGCCGCTATCATCAGGTCAAGCGCATGTTCGCTGCCACCGGCAACCATGTGGAAAGCCTGCGCCGCGTCGCCGTGGGCGCCCTGACCCTGGGCGATCTGCCCGAGGGCCAGTGGCGGCAACTGAACGCGGAAGAGGTGGCGGGGGTGTCTTAGACCGTGATGCAGAAAATCTGCATCACGTATTGTCCCTCGCCGGGCGCCTGCATCCGCAGGCTTGGCCGCGCCCGCAATGGGCGCAGGAGCAACGCACCTCGCGCTGCTTTAAGCCATCACTCGCCCTCGGGCAGTTTCACCCAATCGGGCACCCGCGCCGTCAGCCGGGCCTCGCCCGCTTCCAGCACGTCGTGCAGATGGTCCAGCCGCACCAGGGCCAGCCCCAGCGTGCCGCAGGACGAGCGCATCTCGCCCGCTTCGGCGCCGCCAACCGTCAACGGCGTGCCGGGTGCCGGGGCGGGGCCGTCGATGGTGACGGGCAGCAGGCGTTTCTTGATCAGGCCGCGATACTTGGTGCGGGCGGTCAGTTCCTGACCCATGTAGCAGCCCTTGTTGAAATCGACGCCGCCCAGTTCGTCGAAGCCGTTTTCCAGCAACAGCGCCTTGTCCACCGCCATGTCGCGGCTGCCGTCGGGCAGGCCCAGTTCCAGGCGGCGGGCATCCCATTGGGCCAGCTCGCCTTCGGCCAGACCGGCGGCGATCAGGGCGTCGGGGCCGGACAGCAGCACCCGCGCCCCCATTTCGGCCCGGCGCGGATCGACGAAGGCCACGCCGTCGCCGAACGGCGCGGCGGCGCCCGCCACTTCATCCAGCCCCAGGGTGGCGGCGGGGGCGGCATAGACCGCCAGTTCGGTCAGGGCGATCGTCACCTTGGACCGCAGCTTGTACAGCGACAGCTTCTTGCGGAATTCCTCGGCGCGGGCGGCCTCGACGTCCAGCAACAGGGCGCCGTCCTTTTCCACCACGAACAAATCGTACAGGAACTTGCCCTGCGGCGTCAGGAAGGCGGCCCAGAGGGCGGCGGCGGGACCGGCCTTGGCGGTGTCGTTGGAGATCAGCCCTTGCAGGAAGCTGGCGCGGTCGTCGCCCGACACCGAAATGACGGCGCGGTCCAGGCGGATGAAACGGGATTCCATGACGGAAAAAACTCCAGGGAACGCGGCGGACCCGTCAAAGGTGGGGCATGGGGCGGCGCTTGGCAACCCCGTGACACTTCCGTTCCGGCCTTGGCGGGAACCGCCGCTGCATCTATAACGTGGCGATGCATATCACCCTGGTCGACGATTCCATTCCCTTCGACGGCTTCACCGCCTCGGCCCGTGCCCTGGGCGGCGCGGAAAAGGCGTTCGCCGCCCTGCCCGGCGCCCTGGCCCGGCGCGGCCACACGGTCACGGTGTTCAACCGCTGCCGCTGGAGCCTGTTCATCGAAGGCTGCCAGTGGGAAACCCTGGACGGCCACAAGCCGTTGCTGACCGACGTGCTGGTGGCGTTCCGCAAGCCCGCCTTGCTGGAATTCGTGCGCCAGGCCCGCCGCCGCGTGCTGTGGACCACCGCCACCGCCCGCCAGTTGGAGCGCGCCGCCGCCTCGGGTCCGGTGGCCGACCACAAGCCGCTGGTGCTGCTGAGTTCCGCCGCCCAGGTTCCGGCCGAGGGGCTGCGCGGCCTCAAGCTGGCGGCGCTGCCGCCCGCCGTGCGCAACGATTTCCTGGCCGAGCGCACCACCGGCCCGGCCCAGCCGCCGCGCGCCATCGTCACCACCCATCCCAGCCACGGCCTGGACTGGCTGTTGAGCCTGTGGCTGGAGCGTATCCGGCCGCAGGTGCCCGACGCCGAATTGCACATCCTGTCCATGGGGCTGGCCAAGGCCGCCGAGGGCGGCGACATCGACGAAGCCCTGCGCCCGCTGGCCGAGCGGGTGCTGGCGGCGCGCGATTACGGCATCGTCATCCGCCGTCCCGGCGGCGACGGCACCATGACCCAGGTCTATGGCGAGGCCAGCGTCCACCTGTATCCCGGCCACGAGGGCGACACCACCGCCTTTACCCTGATGGAATCCCAGGCATGCGGCCTGCCCGCCGTGCTGCGGCCCCTGGGCGCCGCGCCGGAGCGGGTGGCCGATGGCCGCTCGGCCTATGTGGCGCCCGACGACGACGCCTTCGCCAATCTGACGGTGATGCTGCTGTCCACCCCCGATTTGAGCGCCAGCATGGGCGCCGAGGCCCGTTCCCTTTACACCGGCCGCACCTGGGACGCGGCCGCCCAGCATTTCGAGGCGCTGCTGTCATGACCCGCCTGTTGCAAGCCATGGCCGGCGCCGATCGCGGCGGCGCCGAAGCGTTCTTCGAACGTCTGGCCCCCGCCCTGCACCGGGCCGGACTGGAACAGCATGTTCTGATCCGCGACAATCCCCGCCGCGCCCAGTTGCTGCGCGACGCGGGCGTCGCCGTCACCGAATTGCCGTTCGGCGGCCTGTTGGACATCAAGACCCATCTGGGCTTCCGCAAGGCGGTGAAGACGTTCCAGCCCAACGTGGTGCTGACCTGGATGAATCGCGCCTCGCGCTTTTGTCCCAATGGCCCGTTCGTGCGGGTCGGACGGCTGGGCGGCTATTACGACCTGAAATATTATCGCGGCGCCGACCATCTGATCGGCAACACCCAGGACATCGTCGACTGGATCGTCAACCAGGGCTGGCCCGAGGAGCGCGTCCATTACGTGCCCAATTTCGTCGCCGAGAAAAAGGCGCCGCCGGTCAGCCGCAAGACCTTTTCCACGCCCGAGGCCGCGCCGCTGATCCTGGCGCTGGGGCGGCTGCATACCAACAAGGGCTTCGACGTGCTGATCGAGGCGCTGGCCAATGTCCCCGAAGCCTATGTCTGGTTGGCGGGCGAGGGGCCGTTGCGCGCCGAACTGGAAACCCAGGCGGCGCGGCGCGGCGTCATCTCGCGCATGCGTTTCCTGGGCTGGCGCGAGGACGTGGCCAGCCTGTTCGCCGCCGCCGATCTGTTCGTCTGTCCGTCGCGGCACGAGCCCTTGGGCAATGTGGTGATCGAGGCCTGGGCCCAGGGCGTGCCGGTGGTGGCCGCCGCCTCGGAAGGCCCCAGCCAATTGATCGAGGACGGCATCGACGGCATGCTGGTGCCGCTGGAGAACGCCGCCGCCATGGCGACCGCGCTCAACCGCCTGATCGAGGACCGGCTGCTGGCCGCTCATGTGGGCGCCGCCGGACGGCAGGCTTACGAGGAACAGTTCACCGAGGCCGCCGTGGTCGCCCGCTACCTGGAATTCTTCGAGAAAGTGCGGCGCTGATGTGCGGCATCGCCGGTATCGTCGCCCCCAACGGCCAACGCCCCGACCCGGCGGCGCTGGCCCGGCTGTCCGACGCCCTGGCCCATCGCGGCCCCGACGGGCGCGGCGATTACATCCGCGACAATGTGGGGCTGATCCAGACCCGGCTGGCCATCATCGACCTTGAGGGCGGACGCCAGCCCATCCTGGACGGCGACGGCCGCGCCATTGTCGCCAATGGCGAGATTTACAATTACCTGGAGCTGAAGGCCGAACTGGCCGACGTGGCCTTCGCCACCGGTTCGGATTCCGAGCCGCCGCTGCATCTGTATGCCCGCGAGGGGCTGGCCTTCGCCCGCCGCCTGCGCGGCATGTATGCCCTGGCCATCCACGACCCGGCGGCCCGCCGCGTGGTGCTGGCCCGCGACCCCTTCGGCATCAAGCCGCTTTACGTGGCCGAAGGCGCCTTCGGGCTGGCCTTCGCCTCGGAACCGGCGGCGCTGGTGCGGGCGGGATTGGTCGCCGCGCGGGTGGATGCCCAGGCCCTGCGCGAATTGCTGCAATTGCAGTTCACCTGCGGCGCCGACACCATCTTCCCCGGCATTCGCCGGGTGCTGCCGGGCGAGATGCTGGTGGTCGAGGATGGCCGCGTGGTGGAAACCCGCCGCCTGCCCGCCTTGCCCGAGAACGGCGCCGAGCGCGGCGACACCGAGACCCTGCTGGAGCGCCTGGACCGCGTGCTGATGGACTCGGTCGAGATGCACCAGCGCGCCGACGTGCCCTATGGCATGTTCCTGTCGGGCGGCATCGATTCCTCGGCCCTGCTGTCCATGATGGCGCGGCTGAACCCGCGCCCGGTGCTGGCCTATACCGCCGGGTTCCCCGGCACCGGCGTGCATGACGAACGCGCCCATGCCCGCGCCCTGGCCCGCGCCGTCGGCGCCGAGCATGTGGAAGTGGAGTTCGCCGAGACGGATTTCTGGCGGCTGCTGCCGCGCGTCGCCGCCGCCATGGACGACCCCGCCGCCGATTACGCCTGTCTGCCCACCTATCTGCTGGCTGAGCGGGCGCGGGCCGACGTCAAGGTCATCCTGGCGGGCGAGGGCGGCGACGAATTGTTCGGCGGCTATGGCCGCTATCGCGGCGCCATGCGGCCGTGGCCCTTCGCCAAGTCCATGCGCCGCACCGGCACCTTCGACGGCCTGGACGTGCTGCGCCCGGCGCCCGAGGGCTGGCGCACCCGCTTCGCCGCCGCCGAACGGGCGTCGCGCCGCCCGCATTGGTCGCGCCTGCAAATGGCCCAGGCCACCGATTGCGCCGATTGGCTGCCCAACGATCTGCTGATCAAGGCCGACCGCTGCCTGATGCATAACGGCGTCGAGGGCCGGGTGCCGTTCCTGGACCCCGAGGTGGCGCGCTTCGCCTTTGCCCTGCCCGACAAGTGGAAGGTGCGCGGCAATTCCGGCAAGTGGCTGCTGCGGCTGTGGCTGGACCGCGCCTTGCCCGCCGCCCGCCCGTTCGACAAGAAGCGCGGCTTCACCGTGCCGGTGGCGGAATGGATCGCCGCCCGCCCGGAACTTGGCGATCTGGTGGCCCGCCAGCCCGCCATCGCCGAGATTGCCGCCCCCGACGCGGTGCGGGCGCTGTTCAAATCCTGCGGCAAGAACACCGGCTTCGCCTGCTGGACCTTGCTGTTCTATGCCCTGTGGCACCGCGTGCATATTGACGGACGCGGTCCCCAGGGCGATGTGTTCGACATGCTGTCGGCGTGACGGAGAATTTCCATGTCCCAGAGCTATGACCTGATCCTCAAGGGCGGCGTTGTCGTCACCCCCAATGGCCGCGAACAGACCGACATCGCCGTGCGGGACGGCCGCATCGTCGCGCTGGGCGGCCTGGGCGGCGCCACAGCCGAATCCGAGATCGATGTCAGCGGCCTGCATGTGCTGCCGGGCGTCATCGACACCCAGGTGCATTTCCGCGAGCCGGGCCTGGAGCACAAGGAAGATTTGGCCACCGGCACCGCCGCCGCCGCCATGGGCGGCGTGGTCGCGGTGTTCGAGATGCCCAACACCAAGCCCGGCACCACCACCGACGTGGAATTGCGCGACAAGCTGAAGCGCGCCGAGGGCCGCACCTGGACCGACCACGCCTTTTTCCTGGGCGCGGCGGGCGACAACATCGCCCATCTGGCCGAGTGGGAACGCATCCCCGGCTGCGCCGGTATCAAGGTGTTCATGGGGTCGAGCACCGGCAATCTGCTGGTCAGCGACGACGACACCTTGGCCCAGGTGCTGGCCCAGGGCTACCGCCGCGTCGCCGTGCATTGCGAGGACGAACCGCGCCTGATCGAGCGCAAGACGATCGCCGAGGAAGCGGGCCACGCCCGCGCCCACCATGTGTGGCGCGACGCCCAGACCGCGCTGATCGCCACCCAGCGTCTGGTGCGGCTGGCCGAAGCCGCCAAGCGCCGGGTGCACGTCCTGCACGTCACCACCGCCGAGGAAATGGCTTTCCTGGCTGGGCACAAGGATTTGGCGACGGTGGAAACCACGCCGCAGCACCTGACCCTGGCGGCGCCGGAATGCTATGAGCGTCTGGGCACCTATGCCCAGATGAACCCGCCGATCCGCGAGGAGCATCACCGCGACGCCCTGTGGCGGGCCATCAATGACGGCACCGTCGATGTGCTGGGCAGCGACCACGCCCCGCACACCCGCGAGGAAAAGGACAAGCCCTATCCGCAATCGCCGTCGGGCATGACCGGGGTGCAGACCCTGGTGCCGCTGATGCTGGATCACGTCAATGCCGGGCGCCTGAGCCTGGAGCGCTTCGTGGACCTGACCTCGGCCGGTCCGGCCCGCATCTACAATCTGGCGGGCAAGGGCCGTATCGCGCTGGGCTATGACGCCGATTTCACCCTGGTGGACATGAAGGCCGAGCGGGTCATCACCAACCAGTGGATCGTCAGCCGCTGCGGCTGGACCCCGTTCGACGGCACCCGCGTCACCGGCTGGCCGGTGGGCACCATCGTGCGCGGCAATCCGGTGATGATGGATGGCGGTCTGGTCGGCGACCCCGTGGGCAAGCCGGTACGCTTTCAGTTGGCGTACTGATCACCCCGCCAGCAGGTGCCCGGCGGTGCGGATGGCGATGCCCACCGCCGCGCCCAGGCAGGCGGGTTTCCACACGGCGGCGACGCGGCGCCCGGCGCTCATCAGCACCGCCACGCCGGGAATGTCCAGGGGATGGATCAGGAAACCGGCGGCGGCGTTCAGAACGCTTTCGCCCAGCACCCTGGCGCGCACCTGTTCGTCCACCACGCCCAGCATGGCGGTGCCGCCCGCCAGATATTTGGTGAAGGACGGCAGGATCACCACCGGGTCGATGCCGACCAGCGCCAGGATCGGCCCCAGCCCCCGGGTCAGCAGGTCCAACGCCCCCATCTGGCGCAGGGCGGTGATGGCGACCAGGGCCAGAACCAGCATGGGAATGGCGCCGATGGCGATCTTGAACGCCTCGGCACCGGCGCGGTTGATGACGTCCAGCACGCCCTTGGCGTCCTCGGCCACCGGATGGCGCAGGGTTTCGTCCAGCACATGCTCGGCGTCCGACAGGCGGCGGCCGAAGACATAGGTGGTGGCGGCGGCGGCGGCCAGGCCGCCCACCAGCGACCACGCCAGGGTCGGCCCCACATGCAGCCCCAGCGCCGCCATGGGGAAAGTGGCGTTGGCCTGGGCCATGGCCAGCACCATGGCGAAGGCGGCGGCCAGATGGCGGTCCGACGCGCCCCGGCTTTCCATCATGCTCAGCGTCGCCAGCGGCGCGGCGAAGCTGACGAAGCTGACCTGAAGGGCGGCGAACACCCCCAGCCCGGTCAGGCCGAACGGCCGCAGCAGCGGCGCCAGCCGCACCACCAGCCAGTCCATGACGCCGCGCGCCTCCAGCATGCGCATGATGGACAGCATGACCACCATGATCGGCAGCAGGACGAACAGCGACAGTTCGATGGCGGCGCGGCCGGCGGGCAGGATGACGGTGATCAGGTCGTTCATGGGGATCAGTTTTCGCGGCGTTCGCCCTGGCGGCGCAAGGGATGGATCAGCCAGTTGCGCAAATCCAGGGGGCTCATCTTGCGACGGCGTTCGCCGCCGCGGTCAAGGGTGGTGGCCTTGACCTCCACCTGTCCGTCCTTGCTGGGTTCCAGGGTCAGCTTGCGCTCGTGATAGGCTTCCAGGGCGGAATGGTAGCCGACGGTGATGACGGTGGCGGCGGGGAATTCCTCGCGCACCAACTGCATCATCTCGTGTTCGCCGTCGGGGTGCAGGCCGTCGGTGGCCTCCTGGATGAAGATCCAGTTGGGGCGGTGCAGCACCAGCCGGGCAAAGCCCAGGCGCTGCTGTTCGCCCAGGGTCAGCACGTTTTCCCACGACGTGGTTTCCTCCAGCCGTCCCGACAGGTGGCCCAGGCCGACGCGGGCCAAGGCGGCGACCAGGAATTCGGAATCGAAGCTGTCGGGACCGGCGGGATAGGCCAGCACGCTGCGCAGCCGGGCGATGGGCAGATAGGGGCGCTGCGGCATGAAGAAGATGTCGGCGTCGTTGGGCTTGAACACCCGGCCGCTGCCCCACGGCCACAGCCCGGCCACCACCTTGAACAGTTTGATGGCGGCGCCGGGATCGCCCGAGATCAGCACCCGTTCGCCCGCCTCGACGGTTTCGGTGAAGTTGCTCACCACCTTGCCGCCATCGGGCTTGGCCACGCACAGATCGTTGAACACCAGGGCCGGGCGGTCGCCGGTTTCCACCTGGATCGAGGTGGCGGCGCGGGTGTGCTCCTGCTGCTCCTTCAGGGTCTGAAGGGCGTTGTGCAGCGCCAGCACGCGCTCGACCGACGCCTTCCATTCCGCCGCCTTGGACAGATTGTCCACCGGCCACGACAGGGCGCTGGTCATTTGCTGGAACGCCTGGGCGATCTGCATCAGCTCGCCCAAATTGATGACGCCCGCGATATAGCGCGGCGCGGCGATCAGAAAGGGAAAGCCGGTGGCCAGCACCGAATAGCCCGACGAGAACAGGAACACCTTGGCCAAGGCGTTGGTTTGCAGGTTGAAGCCCTTGCGCACCGCCACGAACAGGTCCGACAGGCGGCGGCGTTCGTCCGGCTCGCCGTGCAGCAGGGCGATGGCCTCGGAATTTTCGCGCACGCGGACCAGACCGAAGCGGAAATTGGCCTCGACCGTCTGGCGCATGTTGACCGTGCGCACCAGCGGTCGGCCGATCAGTACCGCCGCCGTGGTGCCCGCGCTGGCGTACAGCATGGACACGAACACCATGTGGCCGGGCACGGCGATGGCGGTGTCGAACAGCGTGACGGTGATCACGCCCGACAGCGACCACAGAATCTGGGTGAAGCTGACCAGCAGCAGCAGGCAATAGAACAGCGAATGGGCCAGATCGATGGCGCTTTCGCAGGTGTTGCGGATGTCTTCGGCGATGCGGCCGTCGGGATTGTCGTGGTCGCCGGGCATGTGGCTGACCAGATAATGCCGCCCGTCCGCCATCCAATCGTCCAGCAGCGTGCGCGTCAGCCAGCGCCGCCAGCCGATCTGAAGGTGGCGCTTCAGCATCAGGTGGGTCGAGGTGATGGTCATGGCCACCGCCAGGATGCCCAGCAGCCAGACGATCTGCACCAGAAAGCGGTCCATGGACCGCTGTTCCAGGGCGTTGAACAGGTTGGCGCTCCACAGATTCACCAGGATGGGAACCACCACCTGGGCCATGGTCAGCAGGATGAACAGCGCGGTCAGGCCGCGCACCATCCACTTTTCGTCGGAATTCCAGTACGGGCTGGCAAGCTGGATGAATTGCCCGAAGAAACCCTTGGGGCGCGTCGGCGGAAGTTGTGCGGCCGGTGGTCGCGCCGTCCCTTCCTCCGTCATTCCGTCTCCCCCGAAAGTCTTATCTTTCCGTCTCCGCCCACAATAAACCATGGCCCGAGTGGAAACACCAGACGGGTAAGGGGTTTCCCTGTGCTTGACCCGAGTGGTCGGACCATTCCACCATGGCCGCCTTGCCGGAGGACGCTTCATGCAGGTTGTTTTCGACGTGGCGCTGCCCGTTTTCGCCATCATCGCCGCCGGGTATGCCGGGGGGCGGTCGGTGCTGGGCCAGACCGCGTCCACCGCGCTGTCGGCCTTCGTCTATTGGTTCGCGCTGCCCGCCGTGCTGTTTCTCAGCATGGCCCGCCAGCCGCTGGCGCAGATTTTCAACGGGCCGTTCATCGGCGCCTTCCTGGGGTCGATGCTGCTGGTCTATTTCGGCGGCGCGGTGCTGGGGCGGCTGATCAAGGGCCAGGGCTGGCCGGTGCATTCCCTGCAAGGTCTGAACGCCGCCTTCTCCAACACCGGCTATATGGGCATTCCGCTGTTCGTCGCCGCCTATGGCCCCGACCACCTGCTGCCCGCGCTGATCGCCACCGTGGTCATGAGCGTGGTGATGGTCGGGCTGGCGGTGATCTGGATCGAACTGGCGCAATCGGCGGGCGACGGCATCGGCCACGCCCTGCGCGACGTCGGCCGCGCCCTGGTCAGGAACCCGCTGATCGTGTCGTCCTTCGCCGGGCTGGCGTGGAATCTGACCGGCTTGCCGGTGCCCAGGCCGCTGGTCAATTTCTGCCAGTTGGTGGGGGCGGCGGCCGGGCCGTGCGCGCTGTTCGCCATCGGCGTGTTCCTGGCCGGGCGACCGCTGGTGCTGGCGTGGCGCAAGGTGGGGTGGATGGTGCCGCTGAAGCTGGTGGCGCAGCCGCTGCTGGCCTGGGGGCTGATCCAGACCCTGTTCCCGCTGGACCATTTCTGGACCGGCGCCACCCTGTTGCTGGCGGCCCTGCCCACCGGCGCGCTGACCTTCGTGGTCGCCAGCCAGTACCAGACCTATGTGGAGGAAACCAGCCAGGTCATCCTGCTGTCCACCCTTGCCTCGGTGCCGGTGCTGTCGGTGATCCTGGTGGTCTACGCGGGCTGAGTCGCAAGCCGCCTCGGGCACGGCGTGGCGGATCGGGGGATGGGGCAGGGGGGCTCAGCGTGCCGCCATCTGTCCCTGGTCACGTTGGCAGTACTGGATCTTGGTGCCCAGGCCGCCCTGTTGCAATTCCACGGTGTCGGTGTCGGTGGCCCAGGTGGTGGTGGTCCATTCCACGCCCGGCAGCTTTTGCAGCCGCTCGTCCACGGGGTGGCCGTAGGATGCGGTCAGCGACTGCTTCAACGCCGGATTGGGCGGGATCGAGGCCAGGCTTTGTCCCGGCGCGGTGCGGGCGACCAGATCGACGCAGACCAGCCGGGCGGTGTTGACGTCGAACAGCAGGTAAGCCTGGAAATCGGACCCGGCCAGATGATGGCCCGCCACCAGTTCGGGAATGCGGATGGGGATGAAGTTCTTGCGATAGGTGCGGCGTTGCTTTTCGGCGGTGGTGGCCGTGACCGCCTTGCCGCCCGAGGCCGCCTGGACCTGATCCGGGGTCATGCCCCATCGGGTCCATTCCCATCCGGCATGGGCCTGTTCAATACCTATTAACAGTATTGTTACAAGCAGGGCAAGGATGCGAGACACTTTTTCCTCCGCAATCTTGAACCCCCTTCCAATAAATCGATCATCCTCCTTTCCAGGTCAATTGTCTATCTTTGGTATTATTCTTGAGTATCAGGGTGCGACGTTGCGCACATCGTCTGAAAGGATAGGTTATCGGTGGTTAGAGCAGCGCGCCTTTAATCTGAGGCGCGCTGCTTCTGCGCCCATTGCGGGCGCGGCCAAGCGGGCGGATGCCCGCGCCCGGCGAGGGGCAATACGTGATGCAGATTTTCTGCATCACGGTCTAA
>JAEXAH010000080.1 GCA_023458315.1 Pseudomonadota bacterium | reverse complement strand
CAAGGACACCCTGGACCTGCTGAAGAAGGACCAGAGCAGTCTGCAAAAGGCGCTGAGCGACGCCGGTCTGAAGTCCGATCTGGGCTCGATGACCTTCAATCTGCGCGAAGGCAACCAGCAGCAGGCCAACCAGCAGCAGAACGGGGGGGGCAACATGGGCCGCCGCCGCGCCCGCCTGGAGGCCGCCGCCGCCGCCGACGCCGCCACCGCCAAGGCCGCCGCCGCCGCCCAGGCCCGTTGGGGCATGGGTCGGTCCGGCGTGGACATCCAGGTCTAAGGGAGCACGATCATGGTTTCCACCGGCGCCATCAATGCGGCCACCAGCAACGACACCACCGGCTCCAAGTCGGCCACCAGCGCCAAGTCGCTGGCCCAGAACTTCGACACGTTCCTGACCATGCTGACCACCCAGTTGAAGCACCAGGACCCGCTGTCGCCCATGGATTCGACCCAGTTCACCAACCAGTTGGTGCAGTTCGCCGGCGTCGAGCAGCAGATCAACGCCAACTCCAACCTGGAGAAGCTGATCGCCGCCAACGGCATGAACACCCGCGCCCAGGCGGTGAACTACATCGGCCGCGTGGTCGAGGCCGACACCAACCAGGTGCCGTTGCAGGGATCGACCGACACCGAATCGCGCTCGATCCAGTTGGTCAACGGCAAGGCGACGTTCAAGTACGCGCTGCCCGAAACCGCGGCCAGCACCCTGCTGCGCATCAAGGACGCCGACGGCAACGTCGTCCGCACCCTGAACGGCAATCTGGGCAAGGGCACCCACCAGATCACCTGGGACGGCACCAATTCGGCGGGCGAGGACATGCCCACCGGCACCTACACCGTCGAACCGGTCGTGACCAATTCCAAGGGCACCGCCCTCAGCGTTCCCACCTACACCACCGCCCGCACCGGCAACGCCGCCTTCAGCTACACCATGGCGGAAGATGCCAAGTCGTGCTCGGTGGTGATCAAGGACAGCACCGGCGCCATCGTCCGCACCCTGCCCGGCGAGCTCACCAAGGGCCGCCACGAGGTCAAGTGGGACGGCAAGGACAAGAACGGCAACGATCTGCCGGACGGCAATTACACCGCCTCCATCTCCGCCCTGGACGGCGGTGGTGAAAGCATCGACAGCGTCATCACCGTGTACGGCAAGGTCACGGACGTGGCGGCGGACAGCAACAGCACCCTGATCGGCATCGGCCAGGTCGTGGTCAGCATCGACAGGATCCTGACCGTTCGAGACAGCTCCGCGGTCCAATAGGGCAAAAGCCCGAACACATAAAAACGGACATGCGGTTCAAAGCGGATAGGAGGTTCTCATGAGCTTGTACGGCGCTCTCTTCTCTGGTGTTTCCGGACTTTCCGCCCAGTCTTCGGCCATGGGCGCGATCTCGGACAACATCTCGAACGTCAACACCACCGGCTACAAGGGGGCGAAGGTCAACTTCAACACCCTGGTCACGAAGCAGGTGTCGCTGACCAATTACTCGCCCGGCGGCGTGCAGTCCAAGCCGCGCGCCAGCGTCGACGTGCAGGGTCTGTTGCAGGCCACCAACTCGTCCACCGACGTCGGCATCTCGGGCCAGGGCATGTTCGTGGTCAACGAGGCCGCCAACCCCGGCAACGGCGACATGTTCGCCTATACCCGCGCCGGTTCGTTCAAGGTGGACAAGGAAGGCTATCTGCAAAACGTGTCCGGCTGGTACATGCAGGGCTGGCCGCTGATGTCCTGGGACAATTCGTTGCAGGCGTCGACCGTGCAGGTCGGCAACAACGTGTTCATGAAGGGCTACAAGGACGCCGAGGGCAATCAGGTCTACATCAACGACAACATCGTGTCGTCGACCCACCTGCAACCGCTGAACCTGAACAACATCGGCGGCACCGCGTCGCAGACCCGCAACCTGCGCATGGGCGCCAACCTGCCCAACGGCGACAAGGTCGGCCAGACCCACAAGCAGCCCGTCACCATCTATGACAGCCTGGGCGGCGACGCCACCGTGCAGTTCAACTGGCAAAAGCTGTCCCAGAACAATTGGGGCGTCGAGGCCATCCCGCCCGAGGGTTCGCGCTCGCTGTCGCTCAAGAGCGCCTCTGCCTCGGGCAGTTCGGGCCAGGTCTACAACGCCATGGGCCGCCTGGACTTCCTGGGCCTGCCGGTCAGCGGCGGCACCCTGGGCATGAAAATCAACGGCACCGACTACACCTTCGACAGTGTCACCGGCATCGGCAGCGACGGCCTCACCGCCGACAATTTCGACACCTCCGTCACCGCCACCTCGACCGGTGCCTTCGTCGACAGCCTCGCGCAGGACATCAACAAGGCATTCAATCTCGAATACAACTCCATCAACCTGCCCCTTGGCGGTGGCCTGACCGCCTCGAGCACCCTGACCATGACCGTCGACGGCGTCGATTATCCCTTCGCCATGACGGCCGGCGACACCACCGCGCCGCTGGCGGCGGACCGCCTCAATTCGTTGCCCGCCTTCACCGGCCTCGGCCTCAAGGCGTTCGCCAACGGTACCGACCTGCATATCTACAGCGAAAAAGCCATGAGCTTTACGGTGAATACCGCCGCCTCGACCAACCAGTTCAATGCCGGCGCCTGGAGCGCCACCAGCAAGACCACCGATGGCGTCCCCTATGCCGAGCGTCTGGCCGGCACCAATTCGCTGGTGTTCCGTCAGCGCGACACCGACAGCGACCTTGTCGTCACCGGCCTGAACAGCCTGAAGCTGTCCAACGGCAAAAGCGCCACCCAGCAGGGCATGGACGAAACCGATTCCTCCGTCACCACCGACACCGACGGCTTCACCGTGGAAAAGGCCCCCGGCGCCACCAAATCGGCCATCGAATTCAACGGCGACGGCACGCCCAAGACCATCAACGTCGGCTACATCAACATCGACTGGGCCAACGGCTCCACCGACATGAACGGTTCCGACGAAGTCGGCCTGTTCCTGGGCAACACCGGCATCAAGGACGGCATGACCCAGTTGGAAGGCGATTACCAGTTGAACTATTGGACCCAGAACGGCGCCAAGTTCGGCAATTTCTCGGGCGTGTCCATCGGCCAGGACGGCATCGTCACCGCCCTGTTCGACAACGGCGTCACCCGTCCGGTGTTCCAGATCCCCATCGCCACCTTCGTCAACCCGAACGGCATGGAAAGCCTGACCGGCAACGTGTTCATCGCCACCGATAATTCCGGCGAGCCGACCCTGCGCTCCGCCGGTTCGGCCGGTGCGGGCCAGGTCAACTCGGCCTCGCTGGAAGCGTCCACCGTCGATATCGGTACCGAATTCACCACCATGATCGTCACCCAGCGCGCCTATTCGGCCGCCGCCAAGATCATCACCACCGCCGACCAGATGCTGGACGAACTGGTGCAGATCAAGCGTTAACCTTCTTACCCTTTTATCCGCGCTAAACTTGAGGGGCCGGTCCCATACCGGCCCCTTCTTTTTTGGGTCTTCACGAGTTTGCGGGGAGCGACCCGTTCTCCCTCCCCCGCTTTGCCGGGGGAGGGCCGGGGTGGGGGCATCGGTGACATAAAAACGCCCCCCTCCCGACCTCCCCCCGCCGGTGGCGAGGGGAGGGGCGCCTGCCTTCCACGCAGTTCCGCGATGAACCTCTTTTTTGTTTGTCCCTCAGGTGGCGGGCGAGGCAGGACCACCCGGCAAAATCTGCCCACCGTTAACCTCTCTTAAAGCTTGCCGGGCATAGGCTCCCACCCAGGTGGGTCTGTGCCCTGAGGGTGGTTTCGACGTGAACGCGTTCCTACAGATGATGCGTGGCCTTGGCCCCATGCGGCTGGCCGCGATCGCCGGTGTCGGCGTCTCCATCCTCGGCTTCTTCATCTATCTGATGAGCCGGGTGGCGGCGCCGCAGATGGAGCTGTTGTACGGCGACCTGGAGATGGCCGATTCCAAGGCCATCGTCGAGAAGCTGTCCACCGACAAGGTGCCGTTCGAAGTACGCCGCGACGGCGCCGAAATCTGGGTGCCCAAGGACCGCAAGAACGAATTGCGCGTCCGCATGGCCGAACAGGCCATGCCCGCCATGGGCCGCGTCGCCGGATACGAATTGTTCGACAAACAGGATTCCCTGTCCTCGACCAGTTTCCAGCAAAGCATCAATTACGTGCGCGCCATGGAAGGCGAGTTGTCGCGCACCATCCGCGCCATCGACAAGGTCAAGTCGGCCCGCGTCCATCTGGTGCTGCCCAAGCGCGAGGCTTTCGCCCGCGAGGCCAACGAGCCCAGCGCCTCGGTCATCCTGAAGATGCAGGGCAGCGCCCGGCTGGAACGCGCCCAGGTGGTGGCCATCCAGCACCTGATCGCCGCCGCCGTGCCCAAGATGAAGCCGTCGCGCATCTCCATCGTCGACGATCGCGGCACCCTGCTGGCCAAGGGCTTCGAGAACGACCAGGAACTGGCCGCCCAGACCGCCGAGGAAATGAAGCTCAAGACCGAGAACCGGCTGGCCCGCACGGTCGAAAGCATCCTGGAACGCTCGCTTGGCCCCGGCCGCGTCCGCGCCGAAGTGGCGGTCGAGATGGATTTGTCGCGCGCCGTCACCACCGAGGAGGTCTATGACCCCGAAAGCCGCGTGGTGCGCAGTCAGGTCACGGTCAACGAGGACGAAAGCAGCCAGGACGGCGAACCGCCCAACGTGTCCGTCACCAACAACCTGCCCGACCCCAACGCCAGCCAGTCGTCGGGCAGCCGGTCGTCCAGCAAGTCGGCCAAGACCCAGGAAACCGTCAATTTCGAGATTTCCAAGAAGACCAAGAACACCGTGCGCGAGGTCGGCGAGATCCGCCGCGTCACCGCCGCCGTTCTGGTCGACGGCATGTACGACGTCGCCGCCGACGGCAAGAAGACCTACCGCGACCGCACGCCCGAGGAAATCGCCAAGCTGGAGGAACTGGTCCGCAACGCCATCGGCTACGACCGCTCGCGCGAGGATCAGGTCCGCGTCATCTCCATGCAATTCGCCGGTGGCGAGGAACAATACGCCGCCGAGGAACCGGGCGAATTCATCTTCGGCATGCGCCGCGACTTCGTCGAGAAGGTGGCGTCCAACCTGGGCCTGTCCATCGTCGCCATCCTGTTCCTGCTGCTGGTGCTGCGCCCGCTGATCGGCCGCGCCATCGAAAGCATGCAGGGCCAGGTCGGCCCCGACGGCCGTCGCCTGCTGACCGCCGACGGTCAGGTGGTGCCGCAACTGACCGGCCCCGGCGCCCCCGCCGCCCCAGCCCCCGCCTTGGGCGGCGAGGAAGAAGTCATCGCCGACGAACTGATCGACATCGACAAGGTCGAAGGCCGCGTCAAGGCGTCGTCCATCCGCAAGATCGGCGAGATCGTCGACAAACACCCCGAAGAGGCTTTGTCGATCATCCGCAACTGGCTGTACCAAGAAAGCTGAGCGTAGGAGTCCCGCACCATGGCCCGCATGAAAGAGGACTACCGTTCGCTGACCGGCCCGCAAAAGGCCGCCATGCTGATGCTGTCCCTGGGTGAAGAGCATTCCATCAAGCTCTTCTCGATGATGGACGACGAGGAGATCAAGGAACTCTCGCAGATCATGGCCAACCTGGGCACGGTGTCGGCCAACCTGATCGAGCGCCTGTTCGTCGAATTCGCCGATCAGCTTTCGTCCACCGGCTCGCTGGTCGGCTCCATGGAAAGCACCGAGCGGCTGCTGATGAAGTCGCTGCCGAAAGACCGCGTCGCCACCATCATGGAAGAAATCCGCGGCCCGGCCGGCCGCACCATGTGGGACAAGCTGGGCAACGTCAACGAAGCGGTGCTGGCCAATTACCTGAAGAACGAATACCCGCAGACCGTCGCCGTCGTGCTGGCCAAGATCAAGGCCGACCACGGCGCCCGCGTCCTCAGCCTGCTGCCGGAAAACTTCGCCATGGAAGTCATCATGCGCATGCTGCGCATGGAGGCGGTGCAGAAGGAAGTGCTGGACGGCGTGGAAAAGACGCTGCGCACCGAATTCATGAGCAACCTGGCCCGCACCCAGCGCCGCGACGCGCACGAAATGATGGCCGACATCTTCAACAACCTGGACCGCAACGCGGAAAACCGCTTCATGTCGGCCCTGGAGGAACGCAACCGCGAAAGCGCCGAAAAGATCAAGGCCCTCATGTTCACCTTCGAGGATCTGGTGCGCATCGACGCCGCCGGTATCCAGACCCTGCTGCGGCAGGTGGAAAAGGACAAGCTGGCCATGGCCCTCAAGGGCGGTTCCGACGCGGTCAAGGACCTGTTCTTCAAGAACATGTCGGAACGCGCGGGCAAGATGCTGAAGGAAGACATGGAGGCCCTGGGACCGGTCCGCCTGCGCGACGTGGATCAGGCGCAATCGCTGATCGTCGTCATGGCCAAGGAACTGGCGGCAAGCGGCCAGATCGTCATTTCCGAAGGCCGCGAAGAAGACGAGCTGGTGTATTAAGGTATGGCGTCCTATCGCAAATACATGTTCGACCTGGATTTCGACGCCCCCCCGCCCCGGCATCCCACGCCGGAGGAAATGGAGGCCGAGGACGAGGCCGAACCGGAGGCCGAGCCGGAACCGCCGCCGCCCACCTTTTCCGAGGAAGAGCTGGAAATGGCCCGCAATCTGGCGTTCGAGGACGGACGCCAGGCCGGGTTCACCGAAGCCAACGAACAGATCGAACGCCTGACCGCCAGCACCCTGGCGGCGGTGTCCGACCAGATGTCCACCCTGTTCCGCCAGCAGGAAGAGGCCAACGATGCCAATTCCCGCGCCGCCGTGCGCGTCGCCATGACGGTGCTGAAAAAGATGCTGCCCGCCGCCTGCGAGGCCCACGCCTTCACCGAAGTCACCCGCGTGGTCGAGGAAGTGGTCGGCCATCTGCTGGACGAGCCGCGCATCATCGTCAAGGTGGCCGAGCCGCTGGTGGACGGCGTGCGCGGCAAGCTGGAGGCCGCCGTCCAGGCCCATGGTTTCGAGGGCCGCGTGGTGGTGCAGCCGGATTCCCGCCTGAATGTGGGCGACGCCCGCGTCGAATGGGCCGATGGCGGCGCCGAACGCGACCAGGAACGCCTGTGGTCCGAGATCGAGAATACGGTGGAACGCGCGCTGGCGCCCCCCGAACGCCGCGCCGAACCGGCCGGCGAACAGGTTTGAGTGAAAGGGTAAGCCCATGGCCGATTTCGACCTGAACGACTTCAACACCGAGGACGAACGCCCCGCCGACGTTCCGGACACGCCGCGTTCCGCCCGCGACCTGGAAGCGGTCTACGACATCCCGGTGCAGGTTTCGGCCGTGCTGGGCAAATCCAGCATGCAGGTCAACCAGTTGCTGAAGCTGGGCCGCGGCGCCGTGGTCGAGCTGGACCGCAAGGTGGGCGAGGCCATCGACATCTACGTCAACAACCGCCTGGTGGCACGTGGCGAGGTGGTGGTGGTCGAAGACCGCCTGGGCGTGACCATGACCGAAATCATCAAGACCGACCGCAGCTAGTCGGCAACAGGGGGGCATAAGCCATGCGACTTCTGATCATCGGCGCCATGGACGGCCAGATCGGCGCCGCCAGCCAGATCGCCATGGGACGCGGCGCCAAGGTCAGCCTGGCCGAAGACGTCGAGCAGGGCCTGGAATTCCTGCGCGGCCAGGGCGCCGATCTGGTGATGATCGACGTCCGCCGCGACGTGCAGAAGCTGATGGAAGCGGTCGAACTGGAACGCATCGCCGTGCCGGTGATCGCCTGCGGCGTCGCCTCGGACGCCTCGGCCGCCGTGCGCGCCATCAAGGCGGGCGCCAAGGAATACATCCCGTTGCCGCCCGACGCCGAACTGATCGCCGCCGTGATGGCCGCCGTCACCGAGGAATCCCACGCCATCCTGTTCAAGGACCCGCGCATGGCCCAGACCATGAAGCTGGCCGAACAGGTGGCCGCCAGCCATGCCAGCATCCTGGTGACGGGCGAATCGGGCACCGGCAAGGAATTGATGGCGCGGTTCATCCACAACAAATCCCCGCGCGCCAAGAACCGCTTCGTCGCCGTCAACTGCGCCGCCATCCCGGAAAACCTGCTGGAATCCGAATTGTTCGGCCATGAAAAGGGCGCCTTCACCGGCGCCGTGGCCCGGCGCATCGGCAAGTTCGAGGAAGCCAGCGGCGGCACCCTGCTGCTGGACGAAATCTCGGAAATGGACATCCGCTTGCAGGCCAAGCTGCTGCGCGCCATCCAGGAAAAGGAAATCGACCGCGTCGGCGGCAACCAGCCGGTCAAGATCGACGTGCGCATCATCGCCACCTCGAACCGCAACATGGAGGAAGAGGTCCGCGCCAAGACCTTCCGCGAGGATCTGTATTACCGCCTGAACGTGGTCAACCTGATGCTGCCCGCCCTGCGCGAACGTCCGCTGGACATCGCCATGCTGGCCGACCATTTCAACAAGAAGTATTCGGAAAGCAACGGCATCGGCTGGAAGCCGCTGTCGGCCGAGGCCCGGCAATTGCTGGTCCGCCATTCCTGGCGCGGCAACGTGCGCGAACTGGAAAACACCATGCATCGCGCCGTGCTGCTGGCCACCGGCGCCGAGATCGGCCCCGAGGCCATCATCCTGTCGGGCGGCCCGCTGGGCGGCGTCCAGGACCCGGTGGTGGCGCAGGCGGCATCGGCCGCCGCCGCGGTGATCTCGGGGGCCAAGTCCAATCTGGTGGGCAAGACCGTGGCCGAGGTCGAGCGCGACCTGATCATCGACACCCTGTCCCATTGCCTGGGCAACCGCACCCACGCCGCCAACATCCTGGGGATTTCCATCCGCACGCTGCGCAACAAGCTGAAGCAATATTCCGACGAGGGCATTCCGGTGCCGCCAGCCGGCGGCGAGGCCGCCTGATCATGACCGCACGGGAGCACTGAGCCATGGCCGAAGGAGGAGCGGCCAACGCCGCCGACGGCGCCAAGGCAGTCTGGGGCCGGTTCCATGCCGCGCTGAGGCGCGGCGACGTGATCATGGCCATCGGCGTGCTGGTCATCCTGACCGCGCTGATCCTGCCGTTGCCCACCTGGGCGCTGGACATGGGTCTGGCCATCTCCATCACCTTCTCGGTGCTGGTGCTGATGGTCGCCATCTTCATCGAAAAGCCCATGCAGTTCTCGTCCTTCCCGACGGTGCTGCTGCTGGCGACGCTGATCCGGCTGGCCCTCAACCTGGCCTCGACCCGCCTGATCCTCAGTCACGGCCACGAAGGCGTCGAAGGCGCCGGACAGGTGATCGCCGCGTTCGCCAGCTTCATCATGAGCGGCAATTTCGTCATCGGCATCATCGTCTTCGCCATCCTGATCATCGTGAATTTCGTGGTCATCACCAAGGGTTCGACCCGTATCGCCGAAGTGGCGGCGCGTTTCACCCTGGACGGCCTGCCCGGCAAGCAGATGGCCATCGACGCCGATCTGTCGGCGGGCATGATCGACGAAGCCACCGCCAAGGCGCGGCGCAAGGAACTGGAAGCGGAAAGCCAGTTCTTCGGCTCCATGGACGGTGCCTCGAAATTCGTGCGCGGCGATGCCGTCGCCGGTCTGATGATCACCGCCATCAACGGTATCGGCGGCATCATCATCGGCATGGTCCAGGGCGGTCTGCCGTTCAGCCAGGCCGCCGATTTCTACACCAAGCTGACGGTGGGCGACGGCCTCGTCACCCAGGTTCCGGCGCTGCTGGTGTCGGTGGCGGCGGGCATGCTCGTCACCAAGGCCGGCGTGCAGGAAGCGGTGGACAAGGCGCTGTACGGCCAGTTGGCGGGCTATCCCCGCGCGGTCGGCACGGCGGGCGGCCTGATGTTCCTGATGGCGCTGGTGCCCAACATGCCGTTCCTGCCCTTCGCCGTGCTGGGCGTGGGCATGGGGGCCGCGGCCTATTTCCTGGACCGCAACCAGCGCGCCCGCGCCGAACGCGAGGCGCTGGAGGTGCAGCAGCAGCAGCAGGAACAGGCCCCCATCCCCGAGGAACCCATCTCGACCGCGCTGCGCATCGACATGGTGCGCCTGGAACTGGGCTATGGCCTGCTGCAACTGATCAACAATCCCAAGGGCGTCAAGCTGACCGACCAGATCAAGTCCCTGCGCCGCGCCATGGCGTCGGAACAGGGCTTCGTCATGCCCAGCGTGCGCATCCAGGACAACATGCAGCTGCCCGCCAACACCTACGTGGTCTACATCAAGGAAGTGGAATCGGGGCGCGGCGATTTGCGGCCCAACCAGTTGCTGATCATGGACCCGCGCGGCGACGACATCACCCTGCCCGGCGAGAAGACCAAGGAACCCACCTTCGGCCTGCCCGCCATGTGGATCGAAACCAGCAACCGCGAGGAAGCGCTGTTCCGCGGCTATACCGTCGTCGATCCGCCCACCGTGGTCACGACCCATCTGACCGAGGTGATCAAGGAAAACATGTCCGAGCTGCTGTCCCATTCCGAGACGCAGAAGCTGCTGGACGAGATGGACAAGGAACACCAGAAGCTGGTGGCCGAACTGATCCCCGCCCAGATCACCATCGGCGGCCTGCAACGGGTGTTGCAGAACCTGCTGGGCGAGCGCATTTCCATCCGCGACCTGCCGACCATCCTGGAAGGCATCGCCGAAGCCTGCGGCCACACCCGCAACGTCACCCTGATCACCGAACACGTCCGCGCCCGTCTGGCCCGCCAGATTTCCGACCAGCATACCGGCCCCGGCGGCTTCATCCCGCTGATCACCCTGTCGCCGGAATGGGAACAGGCTTTCGCCGAGAACCTGATGGGCCAGGGCGAGGAAAAGCAATTGTCCATGCCGCCGTCGCAATTGCAGGACTTCATCACCAAGGTGCGCCAGACCTTCGAACGCTTCGCCATGCAGGGCGAGACGCCGGTGATGCTGACCAGCCCCATGATCCGCCCCTATGTGCGGTCGATCATCGAACGCTTCCGGCCGGTGACGGTGGTCATCAGTCAGGCGGAAATCCACCCCAAGGCCCGCATCAAGACATTGGGGGTGATCTGATGGGGCATCTGACGGGGGGCCGCCCCGATGCGGCTTAAATCCTTCACCGCCACCACCATGGCCGAGGCCATGGAAATGGTCCGCGCCGAACTGGGCGACGACGCCATCATCGTCTCGACCCAGCGCGCCGCCGGGCAAAAGGGCGTGCGCATCACCGCCGCGCTGGAACCCGCCGACGCCGATCTGGCGGTGGCCGAGATGTTCGAGGAAAGCCACCCGTCCTCGGCCGCCGACGCCATCAAGACCGCGCTGGAAAGCCACAACCTGCCGCAACGGCTGCTGGAGCGGCTGACCAACGCCGCCCGCACCACCGGCATCGCCGACCCGGTGCTGGCCTGCGCCTCGGCGCTGGAGGCCGGGTTCACCTTCGCCTGCCTGCCCGAACACGGCGCGCCGCGCCCGTTCCTGCTGGTCGGGCCGCCGGGATCGGGCAAGTCCATCGCCACCGCCAAGCTGGCGGCGCGCAGCGTGCTCAGGCAGCGTCAGGTCGGCATCATCACCTGCGACAATCTGCGCGCGGGCGCCACCGAGCAATTGGCCGCCTTCACCCGCATCCTGGAAATCGATCTGGTCAAGGCGCGCGGCCCGGATTCCCTGCGCCGCGCCGTCGAGGCGGCGGCCGGGCTGTTCGACCTGATGCTGATCGACAGTCCCGGCCTGAACCCGTTCCGCCAGACCGACATGGATTACCTGACCGAACTGGTCGAGGCCGCCGACGTCGAGCCCATCCTGGTGATGGCGGCGGGCGGCGATGCCATGGAAGCGGGCGAGGTGGCCGAAGCCTTCGCCGCCATCGGCGCCACCCGCCTGTTCACCACCAAGCTGGACACCACCCGCCGCCTGGGCGGCATGCTGGCCGGGGCCGAAATGGGCCAACTGGCGCTGTGCGACGTGTCGGCCAGCCCCCATGTGGCCAGCGGCCTGGCGCCCATTTCCGCCATGTCCCTGGCCCGCCTGCTGCTTCCCGCGGCGCCGGAACCGGCGCCCGCCCGACAAAACGACGAAACACACTGGACCGACGAGGCAAACGCACCATGACGACGCCCGAAGCCCCCACGCTCGCGCCCCGCCCCGCCCAACGGGCGAAAGGCCGCAACGTCGTCGCCGTGGCCTCCGGCAAGGGCGGCGTCGGCAAGACGTGGTTTTCCATCACCCTCAGCCACGCCCTGGCGCGGGCGGGCAAGCGCGTGCTGCTGTTCGACGGCGATCTGGGGCTGGCCAACGTGGACATCCAGCTTGGCCTGATGCCCAAGACCGATTTGGGCAGCGTGGTCGCCGGTCGCCTGACCCTGAACCAGGCCACCACCCGCTTCGACGGCGGCGGCTTCGACGTCATCGCCGGGCGCTCGGGGTCCGGCACCCTGGCCAACATCCCGCTGTCGCGCCTGCAAATGCTGGGCGACGATCTGGTGCTGCTGTCCAATTCCTATGACCGGGTGGTGGTCGATCTGGGGGCGGGTGTGGAAAAGACCACCCGCAACTTCGCCCAGCAGGCCGGGACCATCCTGGTCGTCACCACCGACGAGCCGACCTCGCTGACCGACGCCTATGCCTTCATCAAGGTCACGCACATGGAGCGGCCGGGCACCGACATGCGCATCGTGGTCAACATGGCCAATTCAACGCGCGAGGGGGAACGCATCTACAACACCCTGCTGAAAGCGTGCGAAGGCTTCCTGAAGATCAGCCCGCCGCTGGCCGGGGTCATCCGCCGCGACCTCAAGGTGCGCGAGGCCATCCGCAACCAGACGCCGATCCTGACCCGCTCGCCCAATTGCGAGGCGGCCACCGACGTGGAAGCGCTGGTCGAGCGCCTGCTGCGGAGCTAGCCCGGCATGGCCGACGCCATCCCCGCCGCCCCGGCCACCGCCGCCGTCACCACGGCGGGCGGCGGCGGGCCGGTGCCGGTAAGCGCGTCGGCGGCCAACACCGCCGCCCAGGCGGTGGAGAAACTGACCGATGGCGCCGTGCTGGAAGGCACCGCCGCCGCCCGCGCCGTCAAGGGCAGCGTCGAGATCGTCACCGCCGACGGCAGCCTTCAGATCAAGGCGCAGCCCGGCACAACCCTGCCCGCCTTCGCCGCCGGATCGAAACTGACCCTGCAAATGGTCGGCGGCGGCACCAACGGCCAGCTTTATCTGGTGGCGGTCAACGGCCGCCCGCTGGTCGGCGTCACCATGGCGGCCATGAACGCGCCGCTGCCCGGCCTGATGCTGCCGTTGCCGCCCGGACCGGCGACCCCGGCGGGCCAACGCCCCGGCCCCATCACGCCGCCGGGCCTGCCGCAAAATCCCGGAATCGCCATGCCGGGCATGGCGTCCGCCGCGCCGCTGCCGCTGCCGCTGCCGCTGGGATTGTCGGCCACCCTGATCCGTCCGGCCATCGCCCCCGGCGAAACCGCACCGCCAACGCCCAATCCCGTGGCCCAACCCGCCGCGCCACCCGCCCCCGGCACATCCCCCGCCGCCGCCCCGGCCCCGATCAACACCGCCGGATTGCCGCCCGACCTGCCCGCCGGAACCCGCCTGACCGTGCGCATCGCCGGGGTGACGCTGGCCGATGGCGGCGGGATGGGCGGCTTGCCGGGCTTGCCGCCCGGCAGCGTCTCGACCCCGGCCGTCGCGCCCCCCGGGCCGGACGCATCCCTGCGCCTGCTGCCCGGCGAGGTGATCGCCCATCCGCCGGGCGGTCAGGCGGTGGTGCGGACGCCGGTCGGCACCCTGGCGGTGCCCACCCATGCCGATCTGCCCGCCGGAACCCGCCTGACCCTGGAGGTGGTCGGCCAACCCTTGCCGCCCTTGCCGCCCAGCACGCCCCCGGCCACCGCCGCCGCCAGCGGCCTGGGCGCCCAGGGCTGGCCGGTGCTGACCCAGGCGCTGGACGTGCTGGCCAACGCCAACCAACCGCAGGCCCTGGAACAATTGCTGCGGGTCATTCCGCAACCGGACCAACGTCTGGCCGCCAGCATGGCGGTGTTCGGCGGCGCCCTGCGCGCGGGCGACGTGCGCGCTCTGCTGCCCGACGGCACGGTGCGCGGCCTGGAGAAAGCCGGACGCCGCGACATGGCCGGACGCCTGAAGGCCGATCTGGAAGCCCTGGCGGAAGAGGCCGGACGGCCGCTGGGCAACGGCGACTGGCGGCTGTACACCATGCCCATGCTGGGCGGCGGCGCCGTCGAGCCGGTGCGGCTGTACGTGCGCAAGGGCAGCGCTGACGAAGGCGACGGCAAGACGGCGGGCGGCAAGGGTGACGACCATCGTTTCGTGGTCGATCTGAACCTGACGCATTTGGGCCGTTTGCAGTTGGACGGCTTGGTCCGGCGCCAGGACAAGCTGTTCGACCTGATCATCCGCACCGACGCGGCGCTGGACCCCGACCTCCGCCGCGACATCCTGGGCATCTTCACCAATGCCAGCGAACTGGTCGGCACCAAGGGCACGGTGTCGTTCCAGGCGGGCAGCCGCTGGATGGAATTCCCCCCGGCCCCGCCCGCCCCGACGCGGATCGAGGTATAACTCAGCCCGGATCGCTGCGTTCGATGAACCGGCGCATGGCGGCGGGCAGGCGCGGCTTGATGGCGTTGAGGCCGCGCGACAACGGCGGCAGGCTGCGGCGCAGCACCTTGATCCCCCGCCGCGCCACCTTGGAGCCGCGCGCGGTGAAATACAGCCCCATGGCGAACAGCACGAAGCCGATGGGCAATGGCGACGGCACCGAGGCGATGCCCGCCACCATGCAGGTGGCCCCCACCCCGACCAGCGCCGTGCGCTTGGCGGTCAGCACGGTGCGCCGCCGCAATCGGCGGCGGGTCCGGGCTTCCCAATGATGGGGCGGATGGGGGCGGTGATGGTTCATGACGTCCCGACGAAAAGGGCCGCCACTGTGCGCGGAAGTGCTTGTCCTGGCAAGGATCATCGCCGCAACCACGACAGCGGTTGCAATCATTCCGGAAACGAAAGAGCCCCCCGGCCCACAGGGACCGGGGGGCTTTCTTAGAGCAGCGCGCCTTTAATCTGAGGCGCGCTGCTTCTGCGCCCATTGCGGGCGCGGCCAAGCGGGCGGATGCCCGCGCCCGGCGAGGGGCAATACGTGATGCAGATTTTCTGCATCACGGTCTAA
>JAEXAH010000079.1 GCA_023458315.1 Pseudomonadota bacterium | reverse complement strand
GTACAGGCGGTTAGGGTACCTTTTCCATGACTACTGCTTCCCCCATTTCCCAAGAATCCTTCGCTGCGCTATTCGAAGAGAGCCTGGCCCGCCAGGAGATGCGCTCCGGTGAAGTGATTACCGCCGAAGTCGTTCGCGTCGACCAGAACTTTGTCGTCGTCAACGCCGGCCTGAAGTCCGAATCCTATATCCCGGTCGAAGAATTCCTGAGCGACGCTGGCGAAGTCGAAGCCAAGATCGGCGACTTCGTGCAGGTCGCCATCGAACAGCTGGAAGACGGCTTCGGTGAAACCCGCCTCTCCCGCGACAAGGCCAAGCGCATCGCCGCCTGGAACGATCTGGAAAAGGCCCTGAACGAAGGTACCCTGGTGACCGGCGTCATCACCGGCAAGGTCAAGGGCGGTCTGACCGTCATGACCAACAGCGTCCGCTCCTTCCTGCCCGGCTCCCTGGTCGACATCCGCCCCGTCAAGGACACCACTCCTTACGAAGGCAAGACCATGGAATTCAAGGTCATCAAGCTGGATCGCAAGCGTAACAACGTGGTCGTTTCCCGCCGTGCCGTCCTGGAAGAAACCATGGGCGAAGAGCGCGAGAAGCTGCTGTCCACCCTGCAGGAAGGCGCTACCGTCAAGGGTATCGTCAAGAATATCACCGACTACGGCGCCTTCGTGGACCTGGGCGGCATCGACGGCCTGCTGCACATCACCGACCTGGCCTGGCGCCGTGTGCGTCACCCCAGCGAAGTGCTGGCCGTGGGCGACGAAGTCACCGCCAAGGTGCTGAAGTTCGACACCGAGAAGAACCGCGTGTCCCTGGGCCTGAAGCAGCTGGGCGAAGATCCGTGGGTGGGCATCTCCCGTCGTTACCCCTCCGGTACCCGCCTGTTCGGCAAGGTCACCAACCTGACCGACTACGGCGCCTTCGTTGAGATCGAACAGGGTATCGAAGGTCTGGTCCACGTCTCCGAAATGGACTGGACCAACAAGAACGTGCACCCCACCAAGGTTGTCCAGCTGGGCGACGAAGTGGAAGTCATGATCCTGGAAATCGACGAAGACCGTCGTCGTATCTCCCTGGGCATGAAGCAGTGCCTGGCCAATCCGTGGGAAGAGTTCGCCCAGAACCACAAGAAGGGCGACAAGGTCTCCGGCCAGATCAAGTCCATCACCGACTTCGGCGTGTTCATCGGCCTGCCCGGCAACATCGACGGCCTGGTACACCTGTCCGACCTGTCCTGGAGCACCACCGGCGAAGAAGCCATCCGCAACTTCAAGAAGGGCGACGAAGTGCAGGCCGTGGTGCTGGCCATCGATACCGACAAGGAGCGCATCTCCCTGGGTATCAAGCAGCTCGAAGGCGACCCCTACACCAACTACATCGCCACCCACGAGAAGAACACCATCGTGCGCGCCGTGGTGAAGAGCGTTGATGCCAAGGGTGCCGTGCTGCAGCTGGAAGGCGACGTTGAAGGCTACCTGCGTGCTTCCGAGTACTCCCGTGACCGCGTGGAAGATCTGTCCCAGCTGGTCAAGGTCGGCGACGAACTCGAAGCCATGATCATCAACGTGGATCGCAAGTCCCGCAACGTGAACCTGTCCATCAAGGCCAAGGATCAGGCCGAGCAACACGAAGCCATGCAGAAGTTCGCTTCCGAAAGCTCCGCCGCTTCCGGCACCACCAACCTGGGTGCGCTGCTGAAGGCCAAGCTGAACGGCTCCAACCAGGGCTAAGAAATCCCCTTCCATGCCCCTCCCGGCTTCCCGGTGCTGCGCCGACAGGATCGGTACCGGGGATGGGTGGGGCTGGAGGGCTTCTTTCCCTCAATGGCTTTTTAAGGCTCAAGCATGACCAAATCCGAGCTGATCGCCCGCCTGGCCATGCGGTTTCCGCAACTGGTGGCGAAAGACGCTGATTTCGCGGTCAAGGAAATTCTCGATGCCATGACCGAGGCTCTGGCCCACGGTGACCGTATCGAGATTCGGGGGTTCGGCAGCTTCGCGCTGAACTACCGGCCGCCGCGAATGGGGCGTAACCCCAAGTCCGGGGATAAAGTCAGCGTTCCGGAAAAATACGTACCCCATTTCAAGGCAGGCAAGGAACTGCGCGAACGGGTGGACCTGGGGCTGCTGGCCTCTCTCTCCGCCTGACGCTGACCTTACCCCCTGTCCTGTGGTAGATTGCGGGCGGCAACCCTAGGGTTGCCGCCTTTTTTATTGCTTGCGGATAAGGCTATGCGCGCCCTGATCTTGATCATCCGGCTCATCATCTTCTTCTTCTTGCTGGGTTTTGCGGCAATGAACAGCGATCCGGTGAGTCTGCGCTTCTTCTTCGATACCCAGTGGCAGGCGCCCCTGGTGATCATCCTGCTCGGTTTCTTCGCCGCCGGGACGGCCCTTGGCGCCCTGTCCCTGCTCGGCACCCTGTTCGAGCTGCGCCGCGAACTATCGCGCACCCGCCGTGAAGTGGCGCGGGAGCGGGAGCGCCAGGCCGTGCTCATGCC
>JAEXAH010000078.1 GCA_023458315.1 Pseudomonadota bacterium | reverse complement strand
GGGTCAGCAGCGGCGCCTCGCGCTCGCGCCAATCGGGGAACAGTTCGGCCAAAGCGTGCGGCTCGAACACCGCGCCCGACAGGATGTGGGCGCCGACCTCGGAGCCCTTTTCCAGCACGCACACCGACAGATCGGGGTTCACCTGCTTGAGCCGGATCGCCGCCGCCAGACCGCTCGGCCCGGCACCGACAACCACAACGTCGAATTCCATGCTTTCGCGGTCAGCACTCATCACGGCACCTGTAGAGTAAAAAAAGAGAGGGGGCGGGCGGTGGTTGCCATCGGGAGAGTGCCCGCCCCCTCCAAGGTGCGGCCTCAGGGAGAAGGGAGGGCCGCGGAAAGCTTGGGCAGTTCGGTGAACAAATCGCCCACCAATCCGTAATCGGCCACCTGGAAGATGGGGGCCTCTTCGTCCTTGTTGATGGCGACGATCACCTTGCTGTCCTTCATGCCCGCCAGATGCTGGATGGCGCCCGAGATGCCGATGGCGATGTACAGATCGGGGGCGACGATCTTGCCGGTCTGGCCGACCTGAAGGTCGTTGGAGACGAAACCCGCATCCACCGCCGCGCGCGAGGCGCCGATGGCGGCGCCCAGCTTGTCGGCCACCGGTTCCAGCAGGCGGAAATTGTCGCCGTTCTGCATGCCGCGCCCGCCCGAGATGACCACGCGGGCGGCGGTCAGTTCGGGGCGTTCCGACACCGCCAGTTCCTGGCCGACGAACGCGGAAATGCCCGCCGCCGCCTGCGCCGCCACCGGGGCGATCTCGGCCGCGCCACCATTCGCCGGGGCGGCATCGAAGGCGGTGCCACGCACGGTGATGATTTTGACCGCGTCCTTGGATTGCACGGTGGCCAGGGCGTTACCGGCATAGATCGGACGCACGAAGGTATCCGCCGACAGCACGGCGGTGATTTCCGAAATCTGCTGCACGTCCAGAAGCGCGGCGACGCGCGGCAACACATTCTTGCCCGAGGTGGTGGCGGGGGCCAGCACCGCGTCATAGCCAGCGGCCAGCGACACCAGCAGCGGCGCCAGATTTTCCGCCAGGGCATGGGCATAGGCGGCATCGTCGGCCACCAGCACCTTGGCGACCCCCGCCACCTGGGCGGCGGCCTGGGAGACGGCGGCGACATCGTGACCGGCCACCAGCAGGTGCACCGGGCCGCCCAGCTTGGCGGCGGCGGTAACGGCGTTCAGGGTGGCCGCCTTGAGCGCGCGGCCATCGTGTTCGGCGAGAACCAGGGCGGTCATGATCAGATCACCTTCGCTTCGTTCTTGAGCTTGTCCACCAGGGCGGCGACGTCGGCCACCTTGATTCCGGCCTTGCGCTTGGCCGGTTCCTCGACCTTCAGCGTCACCAGACGCGGGGCCACATCCACCCCGGTATCGGCCACCGGCAGCACGGCCAGCGGCTTCTTCTTCGCCTTCATGATGTTGGGCAGCGAGGCGTAACGCGGCTCGTTCAGGCGCAGATCGGTGGTGATTACGGCGGGCAGGGTCAGCGAGACGGTTTGCAGACCGCCATCGATCTCGCGCGTTACATTGGCCTTGCCGTCGGCGATCACCAGCTTGGAAGCGAAGGTGCCCTGGGGCCACCCCATCAGCGCCGCCAGCATCTGGCCGGTCTGGTTGGAATCGTCGTCGATGGCCTGCTTGCCCAGGATCACCAGATCGGGCTTTTCCGTCCCGGCCAGATGCCGCAGGATCTTGGCGACCGCCAGCGGCTGCACGTCGTCGTCGGTTTGCACCAGGATGGCGCGGTCGGCGCCGATGGCCAGCGCGGTGCGCAGGGTTTCCTGGGCCGCCGCCGGACCGACCGACACCGCCACCACCTCGGACACCACACCCGCTTCTTTCAGGCGCACCGCCTCTTCCACCGCGATCTCATCGAACGGGTTGGCGGAATACTTCACATTGGCGGTTTCCACGCCGCTATTGTCGGCCTTGACGCGGATCTTGACGTTGTAGTCAACCACCCGCTTGATCGCCACCAGGGCTTTCATGAGAGGTCCCTCCTTATTATATTTGTCCGTCTTCTGTCCCTCGTCATGCCCGGGCTTGACCCGGGCATCCACGCCACCGTGGGGCGGTCCCATGGATCGCCGGGTCAAGCCCGGCGATGACGTGCCCAAGAACGGTTAGTCCACGAACAGATCGGTCAGCGGCTCGCCGCCCGGCACCACCAGATAGCCGGACAGATCGGTGATCCCTTCCTCGGCCAGCACCTGCTCGTCGATGAAGAAATTGCCGGTGCAGTCGCGCGACGGGCGGGTCAGGATGGCGTGGGCGGCATCGGCCACGATCTCGGGGGTGCGGCAATGGCTGGGCTTGATGGCGCCGCCCAGCATGGCCAGGGCGGCGGTGTCGATCACCGTGCGCGGCCACAGGGCGTTGGCGGCGATGCCGATGTCCTTGAACTCGCCCGCCCAGCCCAGCACACACAGGCTCATGCCCATCTTGCTGATGGTGTAGGCGACGTGGCCCGCGAACCATTTGGGGTCCAGCGACGGCGGCGGCGACAGGGTCAGGATGTGCGGATTCGCCGACTTCTTCAGATAGGGCAGGCAGGCCTGGGTGGTGGCGAAGGTGCCGCGCACGTTAACCGACATCATCAGGTCATAGCGCTTCATGGCGGTGTCGGCGGTGCCGGTCAGGTTGATGGCGCTGGCGTTGTTGATGACGATGTCGATGCCGCCGAACGCCTCGGCCGCCTGGGCGGCGGCGTCGGCCAGATTGGCCTCGTCGCGCACGTCCACCACCAGCGGCAACGCCTTGCCACCCAGCGCCTCGATCTCGTCGGCGGCGGTATAGATGGTGCCGGGCAGCTTGGGATGGCTTTCCACCGTCTTGGCGGCGATGACGATGTTGGCGCCGTCGCGCGCGGCCCGCAGCGCGATGGCCTTGCCGATGCCACGGCTGGCGCCGGTAATGAACAGGGTCTTGCCGTTCAGCGAACGCATGTCGAGTCCTCCCCGCCGTGCCGCAGCACGGTTCGTATGTTTTGTTTATTCGGCGGCGCGCAGGGGCGCCGGTTCGTCGAAAACGATGTCGTCCACGTCCCGCCATTGCCCGGCCCAGGCCGGAACCGGCGGCACCGGGCCGGAAAAGCCCAATTCCTCGGCCACCCGCACCGGCGGCACGATGCCGCCCTGGTCCAGAAAGGCCGCCCGCACCACCGCCAGACAGGCGGGGATGCCGCCTTCGGCCTCGATGCGGTGCTCGATGTAGATCCAGCGTTCGTCCCAGCACAGCATGCGCGAGCGCAGGGTGAAACGCTGGAACGGCTTCAGCGAGCGGCGATAGCGCACCAACGCCCCGCCGATCACCGCCTGCCAGCCCTTGCGGGCCATGGGCCGCCACAGCCCGCCGCGCAGGATCAGGTCGAACCGCCCCAAATCCATCAACGCCAGATAGCGGGCGTTGTTCATATGGACGTTGATGTCCAGATCGTTGGGCCACACCCAAAAGCGCAGCACCGATTGATCCGTCATGGACAGACGCCGCCGCAGCACGGCGAGGATCAGGACCTTGAGCAGACGGAACCACAGATTCATTGGTGATGCCCCCACCCTGCCCCTCCCCCGGCCACGACCGGGGGAGGAACGGGATGCGTCAGAACGCCGCTTCGTCGAAGGCCATGATGGACTTGCCGCCCGCCATGATCTGCGCGAACAGCGCGTTGGTCTGGGGCAGGACGCGCTCCATGTAGAAACGGGCGGTGTTCACCTTGGCGGTGTAGAAACCGTCCGAATCCTCGGCGCCACCCGCTTTTGGCAGGCTGATTTCCGCCATCTTGGCCCACAGATAGGCCAAGGCGGTCAGACCCAGCAGCCGCAGGTAATCGGTGGCGGCGGCCCCGGCCTCGTCCGGATTCGCCATGCCCGCGCGGGCCACCTGGGCGGTGGCCTGTTGCAGACGGACGAACGCCTTGGCCAGCGGCTGCGCGAACTCGCCCATGGTTTCGTCTTCCATGCGGCTCTCGATGTATTCGGACACCGGATGGAAGAAGCGCCGCAGGTTGCGCCCGGCATTGGCGGGCAGCTTGCGCCCGACCAGATCCAGCGCCTGGATGCCGTTGGTGCCCTCGTAAATCTGGGCGATGCGGCAGTCGCGCACCAATTGCTCCATGCCGTGTTCACGGATGAAGCCGTGGCCGCCGAACACCTGCACGCCCAGATTGGTCGCCTCGAAACCAAGGTCGGTCATCAGCGCCTTGACCACCGGGGTGATCAGGGCGACGAATTCCTCGGCCTCCTGGCGGGTCTGCGCGTCGGGATGGTGCTTCTGGATGTCCAGGCTCTTGGCGGCCCAGGCGCCCAGGGCACGGCAGCCCTCCACATACGCCCGCTGGGTCAGCAGCATGCGGCGCACGTCGGGATGGACGATGATCGGGTCGGCGGCCTTGTCCGGGTGCTTGACCCCGGTCAGCGAACGGCCCTGGATGCGTTCGCGGGCATAGGTGACGGCGCCCTGATACGAAGCCTCGGCCAGACCCAGACCCTGGATGCCCACCGACAGACGTTCGGTGTTCATCATGGCGAACATGGCCTGCATGCCCTTGTTGGCCTGACCGATCAGCCAGCCGGTGGCGTCGTCGAAATTCATGACGCAGGTGGACGACGCCTTGATGCCCATCTTGTGCTCGATGGAGCCGCAGGCGACGCCGTTGCGGGCGCCGGGATTGCCATTGGCGTCGGGCAGGAACTTGGGCACCAGGAACAGGCTGATGCCCTTGACGCCCTTGGGCGCGTCGGGCAGACGGGCCAGCACCAGATGGATGATGTTCTCGGTCAGGTCATGCTCGCCGGCCGAGATGAAAATCTTGGTGCCGGTGATCTTGAAGGAGCCGTCGCCCTGGGGCACCGCCTTGGTGCGCAGCAGGCCCAGATCGGTGCCGCAATGGGGCTCGGTCAGGCACATGGTGCCGGACCAGGTGCCGTCCACCATCTTGGGCAGATAGGCGTCCTTGAGTTCGTCCGAGCCATAGCCGTGCAGCGACACATAGGCGCCGTGCGACAGGCCGGGATACATGCCGAAGGACAGATTGGCCGAGCAGATCATCTCTTCGACCAGGGTGTTGACGGCCTTGGGCATGCCCTGGCCGCCATAGGCCGGATCGCAGCCGATGGAGGTCCAGCCGCCCTCGCGGAAGGTCTGGTAGGCTTCGATGAAGCCCTTGGGGGTGCGGACCACGCCGTTCTCGAAGGCGCAGCCTTCCTCGTCGCCCGAGCGGTTCAGCGGGTGCAGCACTTCCTCGCAGACCTTGGCCGCCTCTTCCAGCACCGGGTCGATGAGGTCGCGGGTGAAATCCTCGTAGCCGGGGAGCGTGGCGAGATCGTCGCCGCCCATCAGCTCGAAGAGAACGAAGCGCATGTCGCGCAGGGGAGCCTTGTAGCTGGCCATGTTCAGTATCCTATCTTCTTTGCCCCCTCTTCCTCGTCATGCCCGGGCTTGACCCGGGCATCCACGCCACCCTGGGTGGCCCCATGGATCGCCGGGTCAAGCCCGGCGATGACGCGAGAAAAGGAAAGCGCGGGATCAGTTGCGAAGCGGCTTGCCGGTCAGCAGCATGTGCTCGACGCGGGCCAGGGTGCCGGGATGGCGCACCAGCCGCATGAACGCCTCGCGCTCCAGATCGTAGAGGGAATCCTCGTCCACCAGCTTGATGACGTCGGTGTCGCCGCCGCTGAGGACATGGGCGACCTCGCCGGACACCACGCCGTCATGCACGGTGGCCTTGCCCAGACGCTGGAAGCCGGACACCGCCATCTCCAGCGCCACCTTGCCCGACGGCCCCGGCAGGGCCAGCGGCGCCGGGGGTTCCGGAACCTGATAGCCGTCCACCATGGACAGCGCCTTGGCCTTGGCGTCGGCCAACAGGCGATAGCGGTTCATGGTGATGCCGTCGCTCGGGCGCAGGAACAGGTTTTCCTTGGCCTCGGCCGCCGATTTGGCGACGGTGGCGGTGCTGATCAGTTCGAACGCCTTGCCGATGGCGGGCATCGGTCCCTTGGGCAGCAGGCCCGACGACGCCCAGCGGGTCAGCATTTCCTTGCAGCCGCCCCAGCCCGGCAACAGGCCGACGCCCACTTCCACCAGACCCATATAGGTTTCGGCATGGGCCTGCACCGCGCTGCAATGCAGCAGAATTTCGCAGCCGCCGCCCAGCGCCATGCCCGACGGCGCGCCGACCACCGGGAACGGCGCGTATTTCAGCGCCTTGTAAGCCTGCTGACCGGCCCCGACCAGGGATTCGATCTCGGTCCAGGCGGCGATGTTGGCGGCGAAGATGGCCAGCCCCAGATTGGCGCCGACCGAGAAATTGCTGCCTTCGTTGTAGATGACCAGCGCCTTGAAATCCTTCTTCACCCGGCGGATGGACTTGGTCAGCAAATCCATGATGTCGGGGTCGAGGGCGTTCATCTTGCTGGTGAATTCGAAACAGGCCACGCCGTCGCCGATATCCCACAGCGCCGCCGAGCCGTTCTTCAGCACCGGCTGGCTCTTCAGCTTGATGTCGGACAGCATGATCACGCCGGGGGCGCGGACCAGATCGCGGTACTGGCCATCCATGCCCAGCACCTGACGGGTGCCGTTCTCGACGCGGTAGAAGGTCTTGCCCTGGGCGATCTTCAGGATGGCCGGAACCGGCAGGCCGGTGGCCTCCAGCTTGGCGGCCAGCCAATCGACGCCGATCTGGTCGATCAGCTCGAACGGGCCGAACTTCCAATTATAGCCAAGGCGCATGGCCTCATCGATGGACTCGATCTCGTCAGCCGCGTCGCCCACCAGGGCGGCGGCATAGGACAGGGTCTGGCCCAGCACCCGCCAGGCATAGCGGCCATGGTCGCTGTCATGGTCCAGCAGCTTGGTCAGTTTGCGGCCCATGGACTTGACCGCCTCGACATTGGCGCGCTTGGTGGCGCGGTATTCGCCGGTGCGCAGGTCGATGCTTTCCTTGGCCTTGTTCTTTTCGCGGTTGACGCGATAGAAGCCGCCCTTGCCCTTGCGGCCGGTATAGCCGTCGGCGATCATCTTCTGCACCAGCGGCAGCGGCCGGTTCAGGTCATGGAACATGTCGCCCTGGGGCAGCGCGGCGGCCAGCGAGGCGTTGACGTGCGGCATCAGGTCGAGGCCGACCAGATCCAGCAGGCCGAACACGCCGGTCTTGGGCACGCCCATGGGCTTGCCGATGATGGCGTCCACGTCCTCGATGTCCAGACCGGCATCCACCGCCTCGACCACGGCGGCTTGCAGCCAGGTGACGCCCAGGCGATTGGCGATGAAGCCGGGGCGGTCCTTGCAGCGCACCACCGACTTGCCCAGGCGGACGTCGGCGAAGCGGGACACCGCCTCCAGCGCCTCGGGCCGCGACTTTTCGCCGCCGACCACTTCCAGCAGCCGCATGTAGCGCGGCGGGTTGAAGAAGTGGGTGATGACGAAATCCTGGGCGAAGGCATCGGACAGACCGCCGACCAGGGTCGCCAGCGGAATGGTCGAGGTGTTGGACGACACCACCGAGCCGGGCTTGCGCACGGCATCGATCTTGGCGTACAGCGCCTGCTTGATGTCCAGGCGCTCGATGACCGCTTCGACGATCCAGTCGCAATCGGCCAGCAGCTCCAGATGGTCCTCGATATTGCCGGTCGTCACCAGCTTGGCCGCCGCCTTGCCCATGAACGGCGCCGGATCGGCCTTGAGCATCTTGGCCACCGCGCCCTCGGCGATGGCGTTGCGGTTCGGATTATCCTTGGCGACGATGTCGAGCAGGACGACGGGGATTCCAGCGTTGGCGACATGGGCGGCGATACCCGCGCCCATGACACCGGCGCCGATCACCGCGACTTTGTTGATCTCTGCCATATCACACGGCCTCCAGGATGGTGGCGATGCCCTGGCCGCCGCCGATGCACTGGGTGGCAAGGGCGAACTGGCCGCCCTGGCGCTTCAGCAGGCTGGCGGCCTTGCCGACGATGCGAGCACCGGTGGCGCCCAGCGGGTGGCCGATGGCGATGGCGCCGCCGTCGATGTTGACCTTGTCGATGTCCAGGCCCAGGTCGCGGACGCAGGCGATGGACTGGCTGGCGAAGGCTTCGTTCAGCTCGATCACGTCCAGATCCTGGGCCTTGATGCCCGCCCGCGACAGCGCCTTGAGGCTGGACCCCACCGGGCCGATACCCATGATTTCCGGGTCGCAGCCACACACCGCGACCGAGCGGATGGCGGCCAGGATGTCCAGGTTGTGGGCCTTGGCATAGTCTTCCGAGCACACCAGAACGGCGGCGGCGCCGTCGGTCAGCGGCGACGAGGTTCCGGCGGTGACGACGCCCTGGGCGTTGAAGCAGGGCTTGAGATCGGCCAGGCTTTCGGCGGTGGTTTCGGCACGGATGCAGCCGTCCACCGAGATGGTGCCCTTGCGGCCGGTGATGGCGACGATTTCGTCGTTGAACTTGCCGGCGGCCTGGGCGGCGCTGGCGCGCTGATGCGAGCGAACGGCGAATTCTTCCTGCTCGCGGCGGGTGATTTCCCACTTGGCCGCCACGTTCTCGGCGGTGTCGCCCATGCCCATATAGGCGCCGGGCATGTCCTTGGCGAATTGCGGATGGGGCAGCGGGTTGAAGCCCATCATGGGCACGCGGGTCATGCTTTCGACGCCCGCGCAGATGAAGGCGTCGCCCGCGCCCATCTGGATGGACCCGGCGGCGATGTGCACCGACGACATGGACGAGCCGCAGAAGCGGTTGACGGTCATGGCGCCCAACGAGCGCGGCAGACCGGCCATCAGGCTGACCAGACGGGAAACGTTGAAGCCCTGCTCGCCCTCGGGGAAGGCGCAGCCGAGGATCAGATCCTCGATGTCATCGGCCGGGATGCCGGACTTGGCGACCAGCGCACGCACCACCTGCGCGGCCAGTTCATCGGGACGGACGGAGGCCAGTTCACCCTTCTTGGCCGGGGTAAACGGCGAGCGCGCGTAACCGGCGACAACCACCTTCTTCATCGACGATTCTCCGAGTTTTCGTTTTGACTGGAGGCCGTCGGGAAGGTGGCATTGCCATTTGACTTCCCTAGGCCGAATTGACGTCCACGCCCTTGTGCCTGAGCGAATCGAGGCTCATGCGCTCGATCTCGCGCAGTTCGTCCAGGCTGGTCTGCACCGCCTGAAGCTGGTCCTCGAGCTGGGCGATGCGCCCGCGGACCTTGTTGACCAGAACCCGCAATTGCTCGACCTGGGTGGTGTCCACCACGTAAAGGTCGAGGAATTCCTTGATGTCCTTGAGCGAGAAGCCCAGCCGCTTGCCCCGCAGGATGAGAATCATCCGTGCCCGGTCGCGGTGGGTGTAAACCCGCGTGGTGCCCGCGCGCTGCGGCAGGATCAGACCCTGATCCTCGTAGAACCGGATGGTTCGCGGCGTGACACCCAAATCCTTCGCCAACTCGGTGACGGAGTAGATCTTTTCCATGTCCAGCTTCGTTCTCCAGGGCCGACAGGTTACGCGCAGGGGCGTAAGTTGCCCTGCACGTCACCTTCATACCATGGAAATTCGTCGCGGTCATGACCGTCGTCTCTCGTCGGCTTAATTGTTACGAAGCTTGCCGGGTGGCGGCGTTCTCTTCCGCCTTGGCCTTTTCCTCGGCAACCAGTTCCTTCTTGGACAGCTTGCCGATCATGGTCTTGGGCAATTCGTCGCGGATCTCGATGCTTTTCGGCATCTCGATGCGCGAAATCTGGGTGGCCAGGAAGGTCTTGATCTCTTCCGGCTCGGCGGTGGCGCCGTCGCGCAGGCGCACGAACGCCTTGGGCGCCTGACCGCGATACTGGTCGGGGACGCCGATCACCACCGCCTCGGCCACCGCCGGGTGCTGGTACAGGGCTTCCTCGATGACGCGGGGATAGACGTTGAAACCGCCCGCCAGGATCACGTCCTTGATGCGATCCACCAGGAACAGATAGCCGTCCTCGTCGCGGTATCCCACGTCGCCGGTGCGCAGGGCGCCGTCGATGAACACCTGGGCGGTGTCCTCTGGACGCTGCCAATAGCCCAGCATGACCTGGGGGCCGCGCACGCAGATTTCGCCGTTCTCGCCCAGGCCCAGAATCTGGGTGGGGTCGGTGGTCGAGCGGATTTCCACCACCGTCTCGTCCAGCGGCACGCCGATGGAGGCGGTCTTGATCAGGCCGCTGATGGGATTGCAGGTCACGACCGGCGACGATTCCGACAGGCCGTAGCCTTCCACCAGACGGCAGCCGGTCAGTTCCTCGAAGCGGGTGCGGACCTCGACCGGCAGCGGCGCGCCGCCCGAGATGCAGTAGCGGATGGACGACAGGTCGAACCCGCCCTGGGCCGCCGCGCCGTTCAGCGCGGTGTAGATGGTCGGCACGCCGGGGAACAGGGTGGGACGGCGCTTGGTGATCAGCTTCAGCACCTGTTGCAGATCGAAGCGCGGCACCAGGATCAGTTCGGCGCCGATGGTGATGCCCAAATTCATCACCACGGTCATGGCGAAGACATGGAACAGCGGCAGCACGCCCAGCACCCGTTCCTGACCGGCCAGGATTTCCGGCATCCAGCGCCGGATCTGTTCGGCGTTGGCGGTCAGGTTGGCGTGGGTCAGCATGGCGCCCTTGGGCACGCCGGTGGTGCCGCCGGTGTATTGCAGCACCGCGATATCCTTGGCCGGATCGATCTCGACCGCGCGCGGCTTGCCCGGGTTGGCCACCAGCCGCTCGAACGGCACATGGTGCAGATCGTCGGGCACCTCGGCCATCTCGGAGCGCTTGAGCACCGAGAACAGCACGCTTTTCACCGCGGGCAGGATATCGGCCATGGAACAGACCACCACCCGTTCCAGGCAGGTCTCCTCCAGCATGGCGGCGACCTTGGGATAGATCTGCTTGAGGTCGAGCGTCACCATGATGGTGGTGCCCGAATCGGTGATCTGGTGCTTCAGTTCCCGTTCGACGTAAAGCGGGTTGTAGTTCACAACCACGCCGCCCGCCTTCAGCACCGCGTAATAACAGATGACGAAGTACGGAGTGTTGGGCAGGCACAGGCCCACCCGCACCCCTTTGCGCACTCCGAGTTGCTGGAAGCCACGCGCCGCGCGCTCCACCAGGTCGCCCAACTCGCCATAGGTGGTCCGCTTGCCCAGGAAATCCACGGCGACCTGCCCGGGATAGGCGGCCACCGCGCGGTCCAGGATGGCCGAAACCGGCATGGCCGGAATGGGGCCGTTCGACGATTGCATGACGTTGCTCACGATCGCATGTCCTCCAGCACCCGGCCCTTAGAACTTCATCACAACGCTGGCGCTGATGATGTCCACATAGGCGTCATAGCTGCCCACCAGATTGCCGCTGTTGCTCTTGCTGGCCTCGTTGATGCTGGCGCTGTCGGCAAAGATATGGGTGTAGCCGATATTGGTTTGGAAGTTCGGGCTGAAGTCGTAGCTGTAGCCCAGCGACAGCCAATAGCGGTTCGAGTCGGGAATACGGGCGGTACGGTACTGATCGTCCACCGGCGCCTGGTCATAGGCGACACCGAAATGGAACTTGTTCTTGTCGTCCATGGTGTAGGTGGCACCCAACGAGAAGAACCAGGTGTCGTGCCAGTTCTCGTCCGTCACCGAATCGGCGCGGCCGTCGTTGAACTTGATGCGCACTTCCTTGAAGGTCGACCAGTTGGTCCACTGGATGTCCGACATCACCGCCCATTGCGGCGACAGCTCATGATAGATGCCGAAGGTCACGGTGTCGGGGGTGGTCAGATCGGCGGTGGCCTTATCGTCGCGCAGGCTTTGCGGATTGCCCAGCGCCGCCTTGGTGCCCGGGGCGACCTGGAAGGTGGCATCGCCCTTCAGGGTATGCTGAATCTGCGAACGATAGTTCACGCCGACACGGCTGGTGGGGCTGAATTCATACAGCATGCTGGCGACACCGCCGAAACCGATGTCGTCGCCCTCGACCACCGCCTTGCCGTCGCCGAAGGCCGCGTTCAAGGCCCGCAGGTTGAGGGCGTTGGTCAGACGGACCTTGGTGTAGGCCACCTGGGCGCCGCCGCCGATGGACAGGTTGTCGTTGATGCGATAGGCCACGGTCGGGCTGAAATTGATGTTGGTGATGGCGCTTTCCAAGGCGTGGTAGCGACCGACCCAGTCTTCCTGGTAATCGGTGCGCAGACCGAACGGCGCGCTGATGGCGACACCGAACTTCAGGTCGGGGCGCGCGTCCCACATGGCGAAGGCAGCACCCACCGCCGCGTCGTTGATGGCGTCGCCCCCCATGGAGCCGCTGGTCCGACCGGGAGTGGCACCGCCGGTGACGGTGTTGGTGCCCTCGAACTTGGCCACCGGCATGATCACCGTGGCGGAACCGGCGACCTGATTGCCCTCGAGCCGGGTCATGCCGGCCGGATTGTAGTAGATGGTCGACAGATTGTACGCCTTGGCAGTCGAACCGGCGAAGGCGTTGCCCAGACCTTCCGAGCTTTGCTCGCGCAACTGGAAGCCCGAGGCGCCCGCCTCGCCCGCCGCGCACAGAACCGTCATCAGGCCAAGGGTGCTGGTCAGCACCTTGCTGCGAATGGTGATCGACATCCCTGTTTCCTCCGTTGGCGAACTTTTGCCGCCATTGTTGTGAAGCCTAAACGCCGCTTGATTTTACGTCAAGGGCTTTCCCTTTACGTTAACGTTAACTTGATGTCCAAAAAACACGCCGGTCCGCATTCACGGCCGGCGCTCGGTCCTCACCACCTCGATGGGATAGCCGGAACGCTGAAAGGCGGCCCGCAGCAGATAGCCGTCGGCGCCATACCACAGGTCACGCTCCACATCCCCGGTGATGCGGAAATGCTCGGCCTGCTGGGCCGTGCCGTCCACGTTCACCGTCTCGTTGCCCAGCGCCGCCACCTGCACCCCGTAGGGCTTGGCGTCGATGATGCTGAACAATTCCTTGCGATCCAGGATCGCCCGTCCCCACAACGTCAGCGGCAGGGCGTCGCCCGGGCGTTCGGCCGACTGGCCGTTGACGGTGAAGGTCCAGCCACCGTCCTTGCGCACCGCCTCGAGCTTGGACTTGGTGCCGTCGTCGTCGGTGTCGGCGACCATGCGCACCAATCGACCACCCCGCCATTCCTCGCGGCGATTGTGGTCGTAACGGAATTCCAGGAACAACACCTTGGCGCGGGTGGTGGTCCGCACCTCGACCAGGGCGGCGTCGCCATCCCGGTTGATGGTGACGCGTTCCTGGCCGATGGGCTCGCCCTCCTTGCGGATGGAATAGCCCAGGGCCACGCTTTCCGCCCAGGCCGGAACGGAACACAGGAAACCGGCCGCCAGGACGGTTCCCGCAAGCGCGGCACGCGCGGAAGGGCGCATCGTCACCCCCCGCTCAGCCAATGGCGCCGACCAGTTTCATGGCGACCCCCATGGAACCGGACACCTTGATCTTGCCCAGGGTGTAGCCAAGCATGGGGTCGAGTTTGCCATCCATCAGCTTGATCAGGTTCTCGCCCGTGATCTTGATGGTGCAGGCGACATCGGAATCGCCATCATCCTCGTCCAGGCTCGGGCTGCCGGAACTGGCATCCACCAGCCAGGCCCCGTCCTTGCCCAAATCGAACCGAACCACCGCGCCAAGCCGTGACAGCTTGGGCAGGGCATCCCGCAGACGATCCTCCACATCGGTCATTGCAACCGCCTTTTTCCAAAGCGCTTCAAGGGAGATCAGATATACCTTTACGTTTACGTCAACGTAACAAGAAAATTACACATCGATAACCTTCTGTTGATAGGCTAATTTTCCTTATCAGAAATTCATTAAGAACGCAGTTTTCCTCGTTTTCTCGGCAACGCAGCATAAATGCTGCATTGCGAGAATCCCATTCCCACCCGGCTTTTCACCCCCATACCCAGGTTTTTTTTCTTACGGCATATACGATAGTAAACTTACCATTACGTAATATGCGTATGGTCTATGTCGCGGAAACCCCTTATTCCCGACAACTCCACTGGGGCAAAGACCGTCGCCGCGTTGACAGCGTCGGCCCAAGGTGCGAGGTTTGGCGCAAACCAATGCCTTGGGAGATGTGAAATGCCCGGTCTGTTGCAGGGAATCGTGCTGTTCCTGGTGGGATGCGTGGTGGTGTACGGCCTGATCGCCGCCCTCAAGCCCAAGGCGGCGGAAGAAGGCCACGGTCATGGGCACGGCCACGGCCACCACTGAGCCCCCGCCCCGTCAGGCCCGCCCTTCGGCGGGCCTCGCTTTTCCCGGTTGCCGGATTCCATGTCGATACTCGACACCTTCGCCGCCAGAGGCAGCACCTCGCAGGCGGATTTCGTCGGCGCTTCCGAACGGGCCTTCTGGGTCCGGGCGCGGCGCAACCATCTGCTGGCCGATTGGGCCTGCGACCTGACCGACGAAAACAATCAGGCGTACCTGCGCCTGCTGCTGGACGCCGATTTCGCCAAGGTGGAAACCAAGGCCGAGGAAGGCTTCCTGATGCTCAAGATCCGCAACGACCTGATGGGGTTCGGCATCTTCCTGTCGGCCGAGGAACTGAAGGACGTCTGCGCCCGTTTCGAGCGTCTGGCCTGGCTGGAACGCCAGGGCTGATCCCCCCTTCTTGTCAACAACGGACACGCCATGGACCAGAACACCGCCGACCGGCTGTTCCAGCACATCTACGAATCCCTGGACAGCAACAACGCCGCCGACCTGGAAACCTTCGGCCGGTCGTTCCTGAACAACAGCGCGGTGTGGGACGCGCTGGCCGACCATTTCCCCACCCTGAAGGCGTCGGAACTGCGCGCCACCATGATGCGCGCCTTCGACCAGTGGAGCCGCGACAACGGCGGCAGCGGCGTGCGCGGCTGATACCCGCATTTTTCCGCGCAGGAAGCGGCGCGCCCGTGCGTATAAGCCAGTGTGAAGCCTGAACGACCCCTTTTCGGCCAGACTGGAGACCCCCGCGCGGACCATGGACGATGAACGTCTGCTTCTGGCAATCGGCCGCGGGGACCATCGGGCCTTCGCGCTGCTGATGCAACGCCACGGAGCCTTCGCCATGACGCTGGCCATGCGCATGACCGGCAATGCCCAGGACGCCGAGGAGGTCGCCCAGGAAGCCTTTCTGCGCGTCTGGTCGGCGGCCGAACGCTGGCAGCCGGGCGGCGCGCGGTTCACCACCTGGCTGTACCGGGTGGTGATGAACCTGTGCCTGGACCGCAAGCGCCGCGCCCCCATGCTGGCCATGGACGACGTGGCCGAGCCCGCCGACCCGGCGCCCGGCGGGCTGGAATCCTGTGTCGGCGAGCAGGCCCGCGATCTGGTCCAGGCCGCCCTGGCCTCGTTGCCCGACCGCCAGCGGGCGGCGGTGGCGCTGTGCTATTATGGCGAGGTCAGTTGCCAGGAAGCGGCCGACACGTTGGAGGTGTCGTTGTCGGCGCTGGAATCGTTGCTTGTCCGCGGCAGGCGTGGCCTGCGGGATTTCTTCGCCCGTCGCGGACTGGAGAAGATGGGAGACGTGCTATGACGCTGGACCAGTTCATCGCCCTGCTGGATCGCCATGGCAGCCGCCGCGACCAATGGCCGGAAGACCAGCGCGCCGCCGCCCAGTCCCTGCTGGCGCGCGACCCTGCCGCCGCCCGGGCCCTGGCCGACATGGAACACATGGACGCCATGATGGCCCGTTTCGACCCGGCGCGACAAATCGGCCCCGACGCCCTGGTGCGCCTGCAAAATTCGGTTCTTTCCCGGATTCCCGCCCAGCCCCCGGCGCGCCGTCCGCTGTGGCGGGCCGCGTTGGACCAACTCGGTACCGCGCTTGGTGTCGGCCGCGAGTGGGGACCGCGCCTTGCCATGTCGGTGACAGGGGCGGCCATGCTTGGTCTGGTGGCCGGCGGCCTTCTGCCGACCGCAACCACGCAACAGATGTCGGCGGTTGAACTGCTGGCCATGACGAACGCCTACACCCCGCTGGACGCACGATGACCAACACGAAACCCTGGCTCTGGCTTCTGGTCGCCTCGGTGGCGCTCAACGTTTTCCTGGGCGTGACGGTGGGCACGCACTTCTTCCGCGACCCGCCGAAGGGTCCCCCTCCGCGGCCTGGAATGATGATCCTGGACATGGCCGAAACCCTGCCCCCGGACGATGCGCGCATTCTGCGCCAGGCTTTCGAGGTCCATCGGGAGCAGTTCCCGCCGGATTCCGGAACGCCGCACGGATTCGAGCGCATGCGCGACGTGCTGACGGCGGAACCCTTCGATCTCGAAGCCTTCCTGCGCATGGAAAGCGAATTCCGTGCCAGCCGCGAACGTGAAGGCGCGGTGATCGGCGCCATCCTGGCCGATGCCCTGCCCCAGATGTCGCCGGAAGGGCGCAAACGCATGGCCGACCGCCCGCCGCGCCCGCCCCGCCCCCGATGATGTTCCAGGCCGCCGCCGCCACGGCGGCCTTTCTTTTGCCCGCCCCGACCCGGCAAAAACTGCCGGGCACCCCGGCAGAAATTGCCGCCCGACCGGCAGTTTCTGCCCAGCTAACCATTTGATTTTTCTTCACATTCCTACGCCTGCTTCTTTACGCCCCCGCGTATAAGGAAGTAACGGGCGCCCCTTGCCGCCCCCACCGGAACCGAACGGAACCAGCGCGATGATGCCTCAGACCTCGCCGCACAGCCGCCCCGCCACCGCCCTGGACCACGACCTGGACGACGATGCCCTGCTGGAACGCATGAAGGCCGACGATTCCCAGGCGTACCGCGTCCTGGTGGAGCGGCATGTGGACCGGGCCTACGCGCTGGCGCTGCGCACCCTGCGCAACCCGGCCGACGCCGAGGACGTGGCCCAGGACGCCTTGGTCAAGGCGTGGACCCACCGCCATTCCTGGCAGCCGGGCAAGGCCAAGTTCTCGACCTGGCTGTACCGGGTGGTGTTCAACCGCTGCATCGACCTGAAGCGCATGCCGTCCGGCACCTGCCTGGACGACGTGGCCGAGCCCGAGGACGACGGCCCCGATTCGGTGGATTGCATCCACCGCCGTCAGGTCTATGGCCGCCTGGGGGATGCGTTGTCCACCATGCCCGAGCAGCAGCGGGCGGCGCTGACGCTGGCCTATTTCGACGACATGGGCAATGCCGAGATCGCCGCCGTTCTGGGCACCACCGTGCAGGCGGTGGAAAGCCTGCTGAAGCGCGGCCGCCAGGGCCTGCGCGAGCGGCTGCGCCGGTCCGAGCGCGACATCCGCCACATTTTCGCCGAGGGCTGAAGAATCACCGCCTGATCGGCGCGGGCGATCCGTTCCACCCATGACCCCGCCAAGCGGGACGGAATGGATCAGAAGGAGACATCGTCATGCCCGTCATCGCCACCAACACCGCCGCCAACTCGGCCCTGCGCTACCTGAACCTGAATTCGGACACCGAATCCAGCATCACCTCGAAACTGGCCTCGGGCTCGCGCATCACCAAGGCTTCGGACGACGCCTCGGGCCTGGCCATCGGCACCCGCATCCAGTCCGACGTCACCGTGCTGGGCCAGGCGGCGACCAACGCCAGCCAGGCGACGGCCATCCTGCAAACCGCCGATGGCGGCCTGGCCCGCATCAGCGACATCCTGCAACGCATGAAGGCCCTGGCCACCCAGTCCTATTCCGGCTCGGTGACGGACAGCGAACGCACCTACATCCAGTCGGAATACGACGAGCTGATGGATGAAATCGACGGCATCGCCCAGTCCACCCGCTATAACGGCGTGTCACTGCTGGACGGCACCGGCGTCTATTCGACGGGTGTGGATTTCATGGTCGGCACCTCGACCTCGGACGTCATCACCGTGACCATCGACGACGTGGACGCCACCGCGCTGGGCATCAACGCGTCCTCGGTCAGTTCCAGCACCAACGCGTCCGCCGCCGTGACCCTGCTGGACACCGCCATCTCGACCATTTCCTCGGCCCGCGCCTCGGTCGGCGCGTCCATGTCGCGCTTTGATTTCCGGTCGCAGACCATCGCCACGTCGGAAGAAAACCTCAGCGCCGCCCAATCGGCGGTGATGGATGCCGACGTGGCCTCGGAAAAGTCCAAGCTGGCCTCGGCCGACGTCAAGGCCCAGGCGGCCATCGCCGCGCTGACCCAGGCCAATTCCATGCCCCAGAACCTCCTGAGCCTGCTCAAGAGCTAGGCGATCCCCCATACCCTCACGGGAGGTTCATGAGGCGGCGGGCGGAACGGCGTAACACCCCGTTCCGCCCGCCAACTTCAAGGAGGCGGCCCCATGACCAGCGTCAGCAGCACCACCAGCACGACCGCGACCACGTCGGCCACCAAGACCACGTCGTCCAGCACCGATTACGACGATTTCGACACCGCCGCCCTGGTGGAAGCCAAGCTGGAGGCCCGGTACACCCGGATCGACAGCATGGAAAGCGAAGTCACCGAGAACGAAACCAGGATCGCCGCCTATCAGGACCTGCAAGGCATGTTGCAGGACCTGACCGACACCCTGGCGGCGTTGCGCGGCGACCCCAGCAGCAGCGGCAAGTCCAGCGACGTCTTCCGCGACCGCACCGCCTATCTGACCTCGTCCACCGCGACCGCCGCCAGCACCTACATGTCGGCCACCGTCGAGGAAGGCACCGACCTGGGCACCCACACCATTTCCATCACCCAGGTGGCGACCACCAACATCCTGGGCAGCGCGACCCAGGGCACGCGCTATGACGCCCTGGGCGTCGGCGGCAGCTTCAGCATCGGCACCTCGGCGGGCGGCAGCGCCACCATCACCGTCACCGCCGACATGTCGCTGGGCGACATCGCCGACGCCATCAACGCCGAAAAGGGCACGTCGGGCGTCAAGGCGTCGGTGATGAAGGTGTCGGACAACAGCTATCAACTGATCCTGACCAGCGTGGAAACCGGCCAGACCATCACCGCCGCCGACACCAGCGGCAGCGTGCTGGCCGACACGCTGGGCCTGCTGGATTCGTCGGGTGCCATCGCGTCCGACGCCGTGCTGCAAGCGGCACAAGACGCCGTGTTCAAGGTGGACGGCGTCACCATCACCCGCTCTGGCAACGACATCGACGACGTGCTGGACGGCGTCACCCTGCACCTGTATTCGGCGCCCGCCGCCGACACCACCCTGACGCTGGAAGTGTCCAACGATCTGACCGCCGTGCAGGATGCCATCACCGCGCTGGTGGACACCTACAACACGCTGCGCGATTTCGTCGTCACCAATCAAAGCACCACGTCCAGCGGCACCGCCGGGGACGACGCCACGCTGTACGGCGACGCCACCCTGCGCACCGTCGCCAACGCCCTGCAAAGCATCCTCAGTTCAGGTACCAGCGACACCAGTCTGGCGGCGCTGGGCATCACCTTCGACAGCGACAACAAGCTGGTGGTGGACGACACCGCCCTGGGCAACGCCCTGCTGGACAGCCTGGACGACATCCAGGCGCTGTTCAGCTATCAGATGACGTCGTCCTCGGGCGATCTGGGGCTGGTGCGCCACCCCAACGCCAGCTTCGACTTCACCCTGGACCTTCAGGTGGATGCCGACGGCACCCTGGTCAGCGCCAGCGTCGGCGGCGATTCGTCGCTGTTCACCGTCAGCGGCGGCACCATCAAGGGCGCCGAGGGCAGCATCTACGAAGGGCTGACCCTGGTCTATACCGGCAGCACCGGCAAATCCATCGACGTCACCCTGAGCCAAGGCATCGCCGACCAGTTGTATTACGCCGCCGACGCGGTGGCCAATTCCGACAGCGGCACCCTGAACGACGTGATCGAGGCGTTGCAAACCAGCAACGACACCCTGAACGACCGCATCGACACCCTGACGGCGTCCACCGAAACCTACGCCAGCTACCTCTACACCCTGTACGGCAACATGGCCTCGAAGATTTCCGAGGCCGAAACCACCGTCAAACTCTTGAAGGCGCTGCTGGAAGCCAGCAGCGCCTAGGAGGATCAGCCATGACACCCCGCTACGCCATGTCCGCCTATCAGAACGCCATCCAGACCACGCCGCCGTTGCAGGCGGTGGTGCTGTTGTACGACGGGGTGCTGGTGCGGTTGCGCAACGCCTCGGACGCCGCCGGGCGCGGCGATTTCGGCGAACAGTTCAACCAGATCCTGCGGGCCACCGACATCCTGCGCGGCCTGTTGGCGGCGCTGGAGATGGGGCCGGGCGGCGAGTTGACCAACCGGCTGCGCGACACCTACGAGGCCAACATGCGCGCCATGATGAATTCGGTCGGCCGCCCCAACGCCCAGGATTGCCTGCACCGCATCGCCGAGGGCCTGCGCCTGCTGCGCAACGCCTGGAGCGACATCGCGGGCATGCCCACGCTGGCGCCCCCCGCCGAACCACGCTGAAGGCAAGGCGGCCCGCCCGCTTGCCCCTGTCCTTCGACGGTTGTTTCCGCTAAAGTCATGACGCCCGGCAAAGCCCGGGCGTTCCATAGCCCACGAAGAAATCGAGGCGCCATGACTGCTTCCTCCCTCTCGCTCGAGGGGTTCAGGGATTTGCTCGACCGTTTCGGCGGCGACCTGACCTCTTGGCCCGCCCGCGACCGTCTCGCGGCCGATTCCCTTCTCGCCATTTCCCGCGACGCGCAGGCCCTGCTGGCCCAGGCCAATGTGGTCGACGGCGTGCTGTCCGCCACGCCCAAGGCCCCGGCCGGACTGGCCGACCGCATCGTCGCCGCCGCGCTGGACCAGCCGCCCAGCCGCAAGAACTGATTCCGCGCCTGACATCGCCGTCCTCACCGTATCACCACGGCACACCCGGTTAACACCGGGTGTGCTTTCGCGTGTCCGCGCAAGCAAAAACGAAATGACGTAAAAATATTCCGACCGGTTCATCCGGACGCTCCGTAGAAACCGACAGAAGGGACAAGGCGATACCGCCGACGTTCCCAAGTCTTTCCGGGAGTGTGCTGCCATGGTCAGCTCGGTCACTTCATCCACCACGTCGACAAGTTCGACCACCGGCACGTCTTCGTCCAACAGCCTGTCCACCAGCTACGAGATGTTTCTGACGCTGCTGACCACGCAGTTGCAGACGCAGAACCCGCTGGACCCGGTGGACAGCACCGAATTCACCTCGCAACTGGCGACCTATGCCGCGTTGGAGCAGCAGATCTCGACCAACGAGAAGCTGGATTCCGTGCTGAGTTCCATCGAATCGCTCTCGTTCTCCACCGGCGTCGGCTACATCGGCATGACCGTCGAGGCCGAGGGCGACACCCTGGCCGTGGACAGCGGCGGCGCGGTGGACGGGGGGTGGAAGTACACGCTGGACGGCGATGCCGCCGCCGTCACCCTGGAAATCACCGATGCCGACGGCACCGTGGTGTGGAGCGGCAGCGGCGACACCCAATCGGGCACCCACGATTTCACCTGGGACGGCAAGGACAGCGACGGCAACGCCGTCGGCGCCGGTGAATACACCCTGAAAGTCACCGCCACCGATGCCGACGGCGCAACCGTCGACAGCGCCATTTCCATCGTCGGCACCGTCACCGCGGTCGATTCGTCCAGCGGCTCGACCGTGCTGGAGATCGGCGACACCGAAATCGGGCTGGGCGACATCACCCGGCTGGCCGCCTGAACGGGAGACGCATCATGACCCTTTCCAGCGCCATGACCACCGCCGTGTCGGCCCTGAAGTCGCAAAGCCAGGCCCTGTCGGCGATTTCCAACAACCTGGCCAATTCCAGCACCACCGGCTACAAATCCGTCACCACCAGCTTCAAGTCCATGGTGACGCAGGCGTTTTCCGGCACCGCCTATACCGGCGCGGGCGTCACCTCGCGGGTGCGCCAGAACGTGGACGCCCAGGGCAACATCGAATCCACCAGCAACGTGACCGATCTGGCGCTCAGCGGCAGCGGCATGTTCGTGGTCAGCGACACCTCGGGCACCACCTATTACACCCGCAACGGCGAATTCGACACCGACGACGACGGTTATCTGTACAACAACGCCGGAACCAAGGTTTACCTGATGGGGTGGGCGACGGATTCCACCGGCAAGATCGCGGGCAACGGCACGTCCAGCGAACTGGAACGGATCAACGTCACCAACCAGGTCTATTCGGCCAAGGCCACCGGCAAGCTGACGCTGGACGCCTCGTTGGGGGCGGATACCGACGTGTCGGCCGCGACCACCTACGAAAAGACCTTCGAGGTCTACGACGCCCTGGGCAACACCCACGTCGTCACCGCCACCTTCACCCACACCGCCGCCGACACCGCCGCCAACACCAACACCTGGACGGTGGCGTTTTCCAGCGACGACGGCACCTCTTCGTCGCCGGGCACCCTGACCATGACCTTCGACGGCGACGGCAAGCTGTCCACCATGACCGATTCGTCCAGCGCCACCGTCGATCCGGCCAGCCTGTCCCTGGATTTCGACTGGAACAACGCCGCCAGCGACAGTTCGATCACCCTGGACCTGTCCAGCCTGGACATGACCGGCGCCACCGACGGCGTCACCCTGACCAAAGTGACCAATGACGGCTATGAAACCGGCAAGCTGAGCGGCATCTCCATCTCGAGCGACGGCACGGTGACGGCGTCGTACAGCAACGGCCAGACCCTGCCCATCTACAAGATCGCGGTGGCGACCTTCGCCAATTACGACGGCCTCGAGGCGCTGAGCGGCACGTTGTACCAGCAGACCTCGACCTCGGGCATCGCCACGCTGGGCACCGCCGAGGAAGGCTCGGCCGGGTCGATCAGCGCCAGCAGCCTGGAATCCTCGACCGTCGACACCGCCGACGAATTCACCCGCATGATCGTGGCGCAGCAAGCCTATTCGGCGGCGTCCCAGGTCGTGACCACCGCCAAGGACATGTACGACGCCCTGATCAGCGCCGTCCGCTGAGCCCGCCGAGGAGAACCGCCATGCCCCGCAAGAATGCCCCTGCCAAGGACAATTCCCTGTCCGCCGTCGTCGAACTGGCCGACATCCGCGCCCGGCGCGCCATGGCCGCCGCCCAGGCCCGGCTGCTGCCGCACGAAACCGCGCATCTGGAAGCCGAGGAGATGGCCCGCCGCGTCGCCGCCCAACTGGCCACCCTGCCCGACGGCGACCGCCGCGTCCTGCGCCGCGACATCCTGGTGGCGGTGCACGACCTGGAGGGGCTGGTGGACGCCCTGCAAGCCCAGATGAACGAATTGTCCCGCGAATTGCGCAAGGTCAGCACCCACACCAGCGCCGCCACCGCCTATGGCCGCGCCGCCCATCCCGGCAAGCACCGCTGAGCCCACCAGGAGCAACGCCGTGAGCGAGGAGAACGCCATGCTGCCCAACGCCACCCTGCCGCACGCCGGATACGGTTCCCACGCCGACCTGCCCGACCGCCTGCTGTCCGTGGTCGCCGAACTGACCGAGGTGATGCAGGAAGAGAACGCCGCCCTGGCCCTGGGTCTGCCCGCCGCGCTGTCGGCGGGGATCGACCGCAAGCTGGAACTGTCGGAGTGCTACGAGGATCTGTACGCCGAATGGGCCGACACCCAGGCCGAATTGTTGTCGGCCGACCCGGCCTTCGCCCACAAGCTGATGGCCGCCGTGCTGCTGCTGCGCGAAACCACCGCCGAGAACCTGACCCGCCTGGATGCCGCCCTGACCGCCTCCAGGCGCCGGGTCGAGGCGGTGATGGCCGCCGTGCGGTCCGAAGCGCGCGAGAACGCCCCCTACAACGCCCGCGGCGACGTGCCCCTGAACGCCCGCCTTGCCGCCTTCGGCAAGGATTACCACGCCTGAAGCCCGCGCCGCCGCGCCCCGGGAGGCCGCCATGACCCTGTCCGCCGCACTCAGCACCGCCACGTCCTCGCTGCGCGCCATCCAGACCCGGATCTCGGTGGCGTCCAGCAACATCGCCAACGCCGACGACGTCACCTATACCGCCAAGACCGCCAGCCAGCGCACGGTGATCAATGGCGGCGTCGCCAGCGGCGTATCCATCGCCGCCATCGGCAGCAAGGTGGATTCCTATCTGGTCGACGGCATCGTCGAGGCCACGTCCGGCAACGGCGCCGCGCAGATCCTGTACCAATACCTGCAAACCCTGAGCAATTCCCTGGGCACCGTGTCCAGCGACGGTTCCGGCGACACCCTGGCGACCCAATTGTCCAGCCTGGAATCGGCCCTGGACGAACTGGCCACCACCCCGGAAAGCGATACCCTGAAGGCGCAGGTCGTCACCGACCTGGAAGACGCCGCCGCCAGCCTGCGCGACACCTCGGACCAGGTGCAGACCCTGCGCGCCAAGGCCGACAACGCCATCGCCGACGCGGTGGATACCGTCAACGACGCCCTGCACCAGATCGATTCGCTGAACGACGCCATCACCCTGGCCAGGGCGTCGGGCCAGCCGACCTCGGACCTGGAGGACCAGCGCAACGCCGCCCTTCAGGTGGTGGCGGAACAGATCGGCATCACCAGTTTCGTCGATTCCAGCGGCGCCATGCAGGTCTACGCCCAATCGGGACAGGTGCTGGTGGGCGGCAGCGTGCACGAACTCGCCTTCACCGCCACCGGCACCGTCAACGGCACCAGCACCTATCCCGGCGACCTGTCGGGCATCATTGTGGACGGCAAGGACATCACCAGCGGCCTGTCCACCGGCGCCATCGCCGGGCTGGTCACGCTGCGCGACACCACCCTGACGGCGGTGCAGGACGAGGTGGACGCCCTGGCCGTCACCTTGCGCGACACCGTCAACGCCATCGCCAATAGCGGCAGCGCCGCGCCACCGCCCAACACCCTGACCGGGTCGGAAAGCGTGTCCGCCGGCGACGCCCTGGCGGCCAGCGGCACCTTGCGGGTGGCCGTCACCGATGCCGATGGCGCCGTGGTGTCCACGGCGGATTTCACCCTGTCGTCCTATGCCACGGTCAACGACCTGCTGACGGCGCTGAACACGGTGTCCGGCCTGTCGGCCAGCCTGGACGCGTCGGGCCATCTGGTGCTGGCCGCCGATTCGTCGTCCAACGGCGTCGCCGTGGCGGGCGGCAGCATGGGCGGCGAGAATTTCTCGGGATATTTCGGCCTGAACGACGTGCTGGTGGGCGACGACGCCGCCGCCCTGAAGGTCAAGTCGGACCTGGCGGGCGACAGCACGCGCTTTCCGGTGGGCAGCATGTCCACCACGGGGACGCTGGCGGCGGGCGACAGCGCGGTCAGCGCGGGTTCGGGCACGCTGGCGACCGAACTGGCCGACGCCTTGCGCGCGGCGGGCATTTCCGACGCCGCCGCCGATCTGGTCAGCGGCGTCTCGACCATGCTGTCCAGCGCCAAAAGCCGCGCCAGTTCGGCCGAAACCACGCTGGGCACGCTGGTCGACACCTTCTCGTCGCAATACGGCGTCAACACCGACGAGGAAACCGCCCGTATCAGCGAATTGCAGAACGCCTATGCCGCCTCGGCCCAGGTGCTGAGCGCGGTCAAGGCCATGTTCGAAGACCTGCTGACCGCCGTGAGGTAAGCCATGATCGGACGCGTCTCCACCTTCGGCCTGGGCGAAACCATGTTGCGGTCGTCCCTGGCCGTGCAGTCCAAATACGCCACCGCCTCGACCCAACAGGCGTCGGGCCTGCAATCAGCCACCTATGCCGGGCTGGGCACCAGGGCGGCGTCGCTGTTGTCCACCGAGGCCACCGCCGCCCAGTTGCAAACCTGGTCCGACAATACCGGCATCGCCAACGACCGGGTGCAGGCCATGTATTCCAACGTCGGCAGCATGATCGACGCCCTGACCAGCCTGCGCAGCACCCTGAGCGCCGCCAAGTCCACCACCGCCGACGCCGACGGCCTGAACGACACCGGCGCCGACCTGCTGGAAGATCTGACCGATTTGATGAACCTGCGCATGGACGGCCGCTACCTGTTCGCGGGCAGCAACACCGACACCGCGCCGGTGGACGTCTCGGCCCTGGTCGCGCCGTCGTCGCCCTCTGCCGCCGACACCAGCTATTACAGCGGCGATTCCGAGCAATCGGTGGTACGGGTGTCGGGCCAGCAGACCATCGCCTATGGCGTCACCGCCGACGCCAGCGGCTTCGAGCAGGCACTGCGCGCCGCCAACATCGTCGCCACCATGACCACATCGCCGCTGGACGGCGATTCGGTGGACGAAGCCTATGATCTGGCGACCGAGGCCCTGGACGCCCTGATCGCCATCCAGAGCGGCCTGTCCAACACCTCGGCCCGGTTGGAGGCGGCGCGGTCGCGCCAGGACGCGGCGCTGGAGCAACTGGACGGCATCGCCAGCACCCTCAAGGAAGCGGATACCGCCGAGGTGGCGGTGAAGATCGCCCAGTACAAGACCCAGCTCGAGGCGTCCTATTCCGCCCTGGGCAACCTGTCCAGCCTAAGTCTGGTCAAATATCTCTGAGGCCCCTCCGATGAGAGAAACTCATCGGAGGGGGTAGGCCCAAAGGGCCGCGCGGCTTATGCCGCGGGAGGCAAGGGGCGCGGACGCGCCCCGCCCGCCACTTGAGGGCGCCGGTGATCGGGTCCGATCACCGGGACATAGAGTGTCACGGCGCGCACACCACCCGGAAGCCGATATTGTAGCTGCCCTGATCGGCATGGCCGCGGGCGCGGGCGCGGGCGGTGGCGTTGGCCGAGTAATAATACCAGGAACCGCCCTTGATCACCCGCTGCGGGCAGATGGCGGCGCCGGGCTGCCAGCAATCCTCGGTCCATTCCCAGACATTGCCGTTCATGTCCAGCAACCCCCAGGGATTGGGCGGAAAAGACCCGGCCGGAGTGGTGCCGTAGACGGGCTGCGGATTGCAGTCGCGGCAATTGGCCATGCCCTGGCCGGGGGCGTCGCCCCACCAGAAGGCGGTGGCGGTTCCGGCGGCGGCGGCCTGCTGCCATTCCGCCTCGGTCGGCAGGCGGCAGGCGCGGCCCGTCACCCCCGACAGCCACGCCGCGTAGTCGCGGGCGTCGTTCCAGGTGACATTGATCACCGGCCGTGCCCCGCGCCCCCAGCCGTGATCATCCTGTCCGCCACGGCAGGCCCCCGCCGCGACGCAACGCTGCCACTGGTCGAAGGTGACTTCCGAGCGCGAGAACTCCAGCGCGCCTGACGGCAAGGGAACGGCAACCAGGGATTGATACTCCACACCCTGTGCATATCCCGGGAAATTCAGGAGCATGGCCCCGAAAAAAAACGCGGCTAAAAGGCGTTCGTAGGGCATTGCGCTGATTTCCCTCCCCGTGCGGATGGGATATTTTGATACACTTCTACATATTGCATCACATCAGGTTTCTTGTGGGCACGCGGCGGGCACCGCGATATCGGGGACGACGGGTATGACGAAAGTGGCGGGTAACGGCGCGGGCCAGCAGGCGGGCGGATTCTCGACGGTGATCGAGGCGCCGGTCGGCGGGCGGGTGACACTTCCCAGCACCGATTTCCTGCAATCGGCGGAATACCTGCGTGCCGGACCGGACCTGATCCTGGAAGGCCCCGACGGCACCCGCATCCTGATCAAGGATTTCTTTGCCCAGCAACCGGCCCCGACCCTGGTGTCGCCCGACGGCGCGATGGTCGAGGGCGATCTGGCCGCCACCCTGGCCGGTCCCATGGCGCCCGGCCAATATGCCCAGGCCGCCGCCACCGCCGCGCAGACCCCCATCGGCACGGTGTCGGTGCAGACCGGCACGGTGACGGTGCGTCACGCCGACGGCAGCCGCACCGTGCTGAAAAAGGGCGACCCGGTGTTTCCCGACGACGTGATCGAAACCGGCCAGGGCGGCGCCATCGGCGTGACGTTCGAGGACGGCACCACCTTTTCGCTGGGTTCCGGCGGCCGCATGGTGCTGGATGATCTGGTCTACGATCCCGCCGCCCAGACCGGCAGCGGCAACATTGCCGTGCTGAAGGGGGCGTTCACCTTCGTCTCGGGCCAGATTCCCAAGACCGCGCCCGAGGCGCTGACCATCAAGACCCCGGCCATGACCGTGGGCGTGCGCGGCACGGCGGGCGCGGGCAACACCCAGACGGTGGTGCTGATGGCCGAGGCCGGGGGCGTGGCGGGCGAACTGATCGTCACCACCCCGTCGGGCCAGACCCTGACCGTCAACATCCCCGGTCTGGCCGCCCAGGTGTCGCCCAACGGCACGCTGCTGAGCGTGCAGATGTCGCCCGCCCAGGTCCAGGCGCTGGCCGGGAATTCGCTGGGCGCGCTGCCCAATCCCGGCAGTCTGGCGCCCGCCTACAACCCGGGCAACAATCCCAACCAGGACCAGCCGTATTCGCCGCCGCCCCAGCCCGCCCCCACCTTCCCGCCCCAGACCACCCAGGCGGTGCAGAACGCGGTGGAACAGGCGCTGGCCCTGCAAACCTCGGTCCGCCAGGCGGCCGACGCGCAGCAGGCCATCACCAAATTGCTGGCCGACGCCAAGAACGCGCAAAGCGAGGCGGTGCAGGCCGCCATCAACGACCTCCTCAAGCAGTTGGATGCCCGCGACGCGCAATTGTCGGCGGCCGAGGCCGCCGCCGTGGCCGAGGTCCAGCGCATCGTCGAACTGATCCGCGCCAAGCAGGAAGCCGCCCACGCCGCCTATCTGCTGTCGGAATCCGCCACCACGGCCGGCGATCTGAACGCCCGCATCACCGAGATCCAGAACGCGGTGGATGACGGCGACCCGACCACCGACGACATCGTCTCGCTGTACGCCCAGGCCCAGACCGCCGCGGGCAACCTTGGCCCCGCCGTGGCGGCGCTGGCCGCCGCCACCGCCCTGAAGACGGCGGCGGAAACCGATCTGGCCCTGGCCCGTCTGCACCTGAACGCCCTGACCGACACCGACAATCTGGCCGCCGCCGCCGCCTGGCGCGACAGCAGCGCCATCGACGCCAAGGTCGCCGCGGTCGCCGCGTCGGACACCGCCCAGACGACGCTGGAAAGCAAGCGGCTGGCTTCGGAACAGGCCACCGCCGACGCCGCCACCGCCCGCAGCAACGCCCGCTCGCCGCTGATCCAAGAGGCGGCCAGCGCCGCCGTGCGCGACATCCAGCAACAGACCTGGGCCGCCGCCCAGGTCGGTCTGGCCAAGGCCATCGACGATTACGTCGCCGCCTATGGCCAGTCCACCCACGCCCTTGACTGGTACGGCATCGATGGCGCCGTCACCACCGCCCTTGGCGATTACAAGGACGCGGTGAACACCTATCTGACCGCCAATCCCGGCAAGACCGCCAAGGATGCGGTGCTGGACACCACGGTCGCGGGCAAGCTGACGGCGCTGCTGGCGGTGGTCAACGACACCGGCGTCACCACCGACATCGCCGACAACACCTATGCCCAGGCGATCAAGCTGTGGATCGAGACGGTCGGCACGGTCAAGACCGACTACGACAACGCCATCGCCGCCTATGACGCCGCGCACACCGCCGCCGACGCCGCGCGCGCCGCCGAAACCGCCGCCTCGACCGCCGCCGGAACCGCCGCGACGCAATACGCCGACGCGCTGGATGCCGCCTCGACCGCCGCCACCAACGCCGCCGTCGCCATCAAGACGGAAATGTACGACGCCACCGCCGCCCAGATGCAGGTGGAATCCATGATGAGCGCCGCCATGCAGGCGGCGCAGAAGGCCATGGGCGTCAGCGGCGACAGCACCATCGACACCGTGCTGGGCAGCGTCAACGTGGCGGCGCAAAAGGCCGCCGCCGCCCTGGCCGCCGCCACCGTCGGCAGCGTGGATTCCGCCGCCGCCGACGCCGCCCTCGATCTGGTGCAGGCGGCCGTGACCAAGATCGGCACCTTGCTGAACACCGTGGATGCCGCCATCGGCGGCGCGGGCAACCCCACCGCCTTCACCGCCTACAACGCCCTGGACCTGTCGGACAACCTGCCCGCCAGCCTGGGCAATGCCAGTGCCACCGCCCAGGCCCTGGCCCATCAGGTGATGGCCAAGGCGGCCGCCGATTACGACAAGCTGGTGGCCATCCGCGCCGACCTGATCCAGCAGCAGGCCCTGGCCCAATCCTATCTGGAGCAGGCCAACCAGGCCGTGACCAAGGCCGAGGATTACGAGGCCCTGGCCAATGCCGCCAGCGCCGCCGACGCCGCCCTGGCGCTGACCAAGGCCGACGCCGCCCTGACCAGCGCCAATACCGCCCGCGACGCCGCCGACGCCGCCGCCCGCCAGTTGGACGGCGACACCGGCAACAACGCGGGCGCCGTGGACGTCGCCTCGGTGCTGACCGCCCGTGTCACCACCCTGACCACCGGCGCCAAGCCGCTGGAGGCCATGAACAGCAACCTGGGCGGCGCCCAGACTTCGTTCGCGGCCATCAAGGCCCTGGCCCTGGCCCTGGGCAACAGCACCCTGACCGCCAAGATCACCGCCGCCGAGGCGGCGCTGGGCACCGCCGCCACCCGCATGGACAGCGCCAATTCCCTGGTGGACGGCGCCGCCGCCCAGGTGGCGGCCAAGTCCTCGGCGGCCAGCACCGCCGCCCAGGCCGCTGCCGACGCCGCCAGCACCGCCCAGGCCGCCGACACCCAGGC
>JAEXAH010000077.1 GCA_023458315.1 Pseudomonadota bacterium | reverse complement strand
GGGCAAGCCTGGCCCAGCGCCACGCATTCCGCCCCGGTGCCCGCCCCGGCCACCAGCACCCGGCCCTGGCCGCCGGTGCTTTCCGCCACCACCATGCACACCAACTGGTGCAGCGCCTCGTAGCCGGGAATGGCGGCGCGGATGCGGCGGTCGTAGGCTTGGGCCTTCTCGGCGGCGTAGATGCGGTCCAGCGCGGTATCGGTCACGGTATCTCCTCCGGCGGAAAGGCCCCAAGCTGGCGCAATGCCTCGGCCATGGCCATGGCGGCGGCCATGGCCACGTTCAGCGACCGCGCCGACGGCGTCAGCGGAATGCGGACCCGGGCGTCGGCGGCGTCGGCCACCGCGTCGGGCACGCCCGCGCTTTCGCGCCCGACCATGATGATGTCGTTCGCGGCAAAGGTGAAGCGGTCAAGACGTTCCGACGCCTTGGTGGACAGCAGCACCACCCGCCGCCCCGTTCGGGTGGCCGTCTCGCGGAAGGCGTTCCACGAGGTGTGGCGCGTGACCTGGACCAGCGCCACGTAATCCATGCCGGCGCGGCGCATGCGCTTGTCGTCCCAGATGAAGCCGCAGGGCTCGATCACGTCCAGGCCGAAGTCGAGACAGGCGCCCAGACGCAGCAGCGCGCCCGCGTTCTGGGGGATGTCGGGCTGGTATAACGCCAGTCGCGGACGGGTCATTTCTTGCTCCAGGTCATGGCAAGGCGGCGGCGGGTGGCATGTGCTGGAAATACCAAGGGGCAGAATTAGTTAAAGCTGAACTCTTGGCCGACTCGCCTGTTGATCCATGGCGGCCGATGTGGTTAATAGGGCCGCTTCCGCGGGCCAACAAGAGGTTATGTCATGGCTGATCCGGCAACGCATGCCCAGCCCTCGTCGACGGACGGGCAGACTCGGCGGGATTTCCTGCTGTACGCCACCACCGCCGTCGGCGCGGCCGGGACCGCCGCCGCCCTGTGGCCGTTCGTGCATAGCATGAACCCGGCCGCCGATACCCTGGCGCTGTCCACCACCGACGTGGATCTCGCCGCCATCCAAACCGGTCAGGCCGTCACGGTCATCTGGCAGGGCAAGCCGGTCTTCGTGCGCCATCGCGCCGAGGACGAGATCGCCCAGGCCGCCAAGGATGACGGCGCCGACCTGCGCGATCCGGAAAAGGACGCCGATCGCGTCACCAAGCCGGAATGGCTTGTCGTCATTGGTGTGTGCACCCATCTCGGCTGCGTGCCGCTGGGTCAGAAGCCGGCCGATCCCAAGGGGGAATACAACGGCTGGTTCTGCCCGTGCCACGGTTCGCACTACGATACTTCCGGCCGCATCCGCAAGGGCCCCGCGCCCCTGAACCTGCCGGTGCCGAAGTATGCGTTCACCACCGACACCACCATCCGCATCGGGTAAGGATCGGCCATGAGCGGCTTTCAGAGCAACAACAAGGTGGTGAGCTGGCTGGATCAGCGGCTTCCCATCTTCTCGATGATGCAGCATTCCGCCATCGAGTATCCCACTCCCAGGAACCTGAACTACTGGTGGAACTTCGGCTCGCTGGCCGGTTTCATCCTGGTCATCATGCTGCTGAGCGGCATCTTCCTGGTGATGAACTATTCGTCGCACACCTCGCTGGCCTTCGACTCGGTCGAACGCATCATGCGTGACGTGAATTACGGCTGGTTGATCCGCTATCTGCACATGAATGGCGCCTCGATGTTCTTCATCCTGGTGTACATCCATATGTTCCGGAACCTCTATTACGGCTCGTACAAGGCCCCGCGCGAGGTTCTGTGGTGGATCGGCATCCTCATCTTCCTGATGATGATGGGCACCGCGTTCATGGGCTATGTGCTCCCCTGGGGCCAGATGTCCTTCTGGGGCGCGACCGTGATCACCAACCTGTTCTCGGCCTTCCCCATCGTCGGCGACCCGATCCGCACCCTGCTGTGGGGTGGTTTCTCGGTGGACAACCCCACCCTGAACCGCTTCTTCTCGCTGCACTACCTGCTGCCCTTCGTGATCCTGGGCCTGGTCGTGGTGCACGTCTGGGCGCTGCACACCGTGAAGTCGAACAACCCGCTGGGCATCGACATCAAGGAACCGGCCGACAGCATCCCGTTCCACCCCTATTACACGATCAAGGACCTGTTCGGCATCGGCGTGTTCCTGATGTTCTACCTGGCCTTCGTGTTCTGGGCTCCGAACTTCTTCGGCGAGCCGGACAACTACATCCCGGCCAATCCGATGGTGACTCCGCCGCACATCGTGCCCGAATGGTACTTCCTGCCGTTCTATGCGATCCTGCGCGCCTTCACCCAGGACATCTGGTTCATCTCGGCGAAGCTTCAGGGCGTCGTGGCCATGTTCTCGGCCATCATCATCCTGTTCTTCCTGCCCTGGCTTGACACCTCGAAGGTCCGTTCGGCCAAGTTCCGCCCGCTGTACCGCCAGTTCTTCTGGCTGTTCCTGGTGGACTGCCTGGTGCTGGGTTATGTGGGCGGCAAGCCGGCCGAAGGCGTGCTGATCACCATCGGCCAGATCGCCACCGCCTATTACTTCGCCCACTTCCTGATCATCATGCCGCTGCTGGGCAAGATCGAGAAGCCCAAGGCCCTTCCGGCCAGCATCTCGGCCTCCGTGCTGAAGGAGAAGGCGTAATGCGTAAGCTCATCCTCTCGGCCCTGGTTGCCGCCGGTCTGACCGGCGCCTCCGGCGCGGCCCTGGCCAGCGGCGGCGGCGAGCCGCTGATGAAGCCCGATTTCAGCTTCAACGGCTTCTTCGGTCAGTATGACAAGGGCGAACTCAAGCGCGGCTTCGAGCTCTTCCATCAGGTTTGCTCCAACTGCCACGGCCTGCGCCTGGTGGCCTATCGCAACCTGGCGGATGTCGGCCTGACCGCCGAAGAGATCAAGACCATCGCCGCCGAGCGCGACATCGACGACGTCCCCAATGACGAGGGCATCGTTTCCAAGCGCCCGGGTCGTCCGTCCGACAAGTACATCTCGCCGTTCCCGAACGAGAAGGCCGCCGCCGCCGCCAATGGTGGCGCCTTCCCGCCGGACCTGTCGCTGATGGCCAAGGCCCGCGTCGGCGGTCCGAACTACATCTACAGCCTGATGCTGGGCTTCAAGGACGAAGCCCCGGCCGGTCACGTGGTCCCCGACGGCAAGTACTTCAACCTGTACTTCCCCGGCAACAACATCAGCATGCCGCCGCAGCTGATGGAGGACCTGGTGACCTATTCCGACGGCACCAAGGCCACTCCGGAACAGATGGCCAAGGACATTTCGGTCTTCCTGAACTGGGCCGCCGAGCCCGAGCTGGACGTCCGCAAGTCCATGGGTCTGAAGGTCATGATCTTCCTGGGCATCTTCACCGCCCTGCTGTACGCCCTGAAGCGTCAGATCTGGAAGAACGTGCACTGATCCGGTATCCCGGGACGCCCGCGCCCGGGAAGGAAAGTGTTCAAACTGGCCGCCATCCTTGCGATGGCGGCCTTTTTGTTTTACCACCGCCACTCACGGCTTTTCCAACCAGGGGCGACAGCATGACCACACCCGTGCTCGGCATCATCGGCGGTTCCGGCGTCTACGACATCGACGGCCTGACCAACACGGAATGGCGGCGGGTGGACACGCCGTTCGGCGCGCCGTCCGACGAATTGCTGTTCGGCGAACTGGACGGCCAGAAGCTGGTGTTCCTGCCGCGCCACGGCCGCGGCCACCGCATCCCGCCGTCGGAACTGAACTATCGCGCCAATATCGACGCGTTGAAGCGGTCCGGCGTCACCGAGATCGTGTCGGTGTCGGCGGTGGGGTCGTTGAAAGAGGAATTGCCGCCCGGCACCTTCGTCATCGTCGACCAGTTCATCGACCGCACCTTCGCCCGGGTGAAGAGCTTCTTCGAGACCGGTCTGGTGGCCCATGTCTCCATGGCCCATCCGGTGTGCGGCCGCCTGGGCGACATCATCGAGCGCGCGGCCGGGGACGCGGGCATCGTCGCCGTGCGTGGCGGCACCTATCTGGTGATGGAAGGCCCGCAATTCAGCACCCAGGCCGAAAGCAATCTGTACCGGCAATGGGGCTGCGACGTCATCGGCATGACCAACATGCCCGAGGCCAAATTGGCCCGCGAGGCCGAGATGTGCTACGCCACCGTCGCCATGGTGACGGATTACGATTGCTGGCACCCCGACCACGACGCGGTGACGGTGGAGCAGGTGGTGAAAGTGCTGGTGGAAAACGCCGACCGCGCCCGCGCCTTGGTCAAGGCCATCGTGCCGCACATCGCGGGCCGCGCGGGCACCTGCGCCAAGGGCTGCCACACCGCCCTGGAACACGCCATCATCACCCACCCCGGCAAGCGCGACGCCGCCCTGGTGTCCAAGCTGGACGCGGTCGCCGGACGGGTGCTGAAGGGTTAGTTGACCGCGGTCACGGCCGTTCGCCGCCACCGCGTCATGCTGGCCCCGCAACACGGGAGGACGGCATGCGGTGGATGGCGGCGGCGAGTTTGGTGGCCATGGGCTGGGCGGGACCGGCGCTGGCCTGGCCCTACGAGAATTATCCCGATCCCCGCGACCTGTCGGGCTATGCCGTCACCGCCAGCCTGACCCTGCCCGACGGCAAGGCGGAATTGCTGGCCGACCGCCGCATCACCGCCGCCAACCGCGACAAAATCCGCACCATCCTGCTGGGCGGCGAGGCGGGCGACGCCACGTTGCAGCACGAATTCGACCATGACGATCCACGCTGGGCGGTGGTGCGCTTCACCCCGAAACAGGGCGCGCCGCATCTGGTGGTGCTGGACCACGCCTTGGCGTCGCTGGCGCTGGACGACATCGAGGGCGACGGCCGCCCGGAATTGCGGGTGGAGATCGATTATCTGGAAGGCTATCGCGGCCGTCTGACCCTGTTCATGGAAGCGGTCCAGGGCCGCCTGGAGCCGGTACAATACCGCGACGCCCAGGACGGCTATCGTGTGCAGATCGAACTGATGGATGCCCCCAAGGGCTGGTGGAAGCGGCTGAAGGACGGCAAGGCCGCCGAGTTCCTGATGGTCGATGCCCGCTTCGACCAACGCACCGACCTGATGCGCATCGCCTGGGACGGCAAGGAATGGAAACGCTATTCCCGCATGTTGCCCGGCGGCGCGGTTTCCACGGCAGAGCACTTTCCGCCCCGGGCGCAATTCCCCTAGCCGACGTGTTGGCGGCGGGCGGTTCGCAGGAACAGTTCCAACGCCTGTTCGCTGCACGAAACACAGTCCAGGCAGCCGTGGCGCGACGCGCAGTTCAGCGCCGCCTGCAACCGGCCGAGATCGTGATCCGCCGGGCCGTCGAGATGCCAGGGGCAATCCTCGCCCTTGCGGTTTTGCATCGTGACTCCTTTCCCGTCCTTGATGAAACCATGATAACTCCGCAAGCTCTGGCTTTGGCAGACGGGCAGCGGTATATGACCTTCCGTGCGGGCACCGTCCGAAAGGCGATGCGCACACCTCATACCTTTGCTTAAGATGACGAACGCACAGGCAGGAAAGGCCACGGCATGAAGATCGACGGCAAGCCCACCCGCACCATCTGGCTGGCCGAGGACGGCTGGGCGGTCGAGATCATCGACCAGACCCGACTGCCCCACCAATTGGCCACCGTGCGGCTGGAATCCCTGGCCGACGCGGCGCACGCCATCAAGGCCATGCTGGTGCGCGGCGCGCCGCTGATCGGCGCCACCGCCGCCTACGGCATGGCGCTGACGGCGCGGGCCAACGCGTCGGACATGGCGCTGACCGTGGCCTACAACATCCTGCACGCCACCCGCCCCACCGCCATCAATCTGAAATGGGCGCTGGACGAGATGATCAAGGCGCTGGCCGGTGTGCCCGAGGCCGACCGCCCCGCCGCCGCCTATGCCCGCGCCGCCGAGATCGCCGACGAGGACGTCGCCATCAACTCGGCCATCGGCGACAACGGCCTGGAAATCCTGCGCGAGATCTGGGCGCGACGCCGCGCCGAAGGCGCCGAGCGGCTGAACGTGCTGACCCATTGCAACGCCGGTTGGCTGGCCACGGTGGATTGGGGCACCGCCATCGCCCCCATCTACAAGGCGTTCGACGCGGGCATGCCCATCCATGTCTGGGTGGACGAGACGCGGCCGCGCAACCAGGGCGCCAGCCTGACGGCGCGCGAACTGAACTGGCACGGCGTGCCGCACACGGTGATCGCCGACAATACCGGCGGCCATCTGATGCAGCATGGTCTGGTGGATTGCGTCATCGTCGGCACCGACCGCGTCACCCGCGACGGCGACGTCTGCAACAAGATCGGCACCTATCTGAAGGCACTGGCGGCGGCCGACAACGACGTGCCGTTCTATGTGGCGCTGCCCAGCCCGACCATCGACTGGAGCGTCGCCGACGGCATCCGTGAAATCCCCATCGAGGAACGCGACGCCGCCGAGCAGACCCACATGACCGGCAAGGCGGCGGACGGTTCCATCGTCACCGTCCAAGTGGTGCCCGACGGCAGCGCCGCCGGGAACTGGGGCTTCGACGTCACCCCGGCCCGTCTGGTCACGGGCCTGATCACCGAACGCGGCGTCTGCGCCGCCAGCCCGCAGGGTCTGCGCGAGCTGTTCCCGGAACGGGCATAGGACACAGCCGCCGCACGGGGAACGGCGGGGGGTTACAGCTTCAGCCGTTCCACCATGCGCTCATAGCCTTCCACCTTGCCCAGCGGGCCGATGGCGGCGATGGTCGGGGTGGAGGAGAACAGGCGGCGGGCCACCCGCATGATCTCGGCATTGTCCACCGCCTCGACCTTGGCCACCACCTCGGCGGTGGGCACCGGGCGGTTGTAGACCAGGATCTGGCGGGCCAGTTGTTCGCAGCGCGAACTGGTGCTTTCCAGGCTCATCAGGATCGATGCCTTGAGCTGGGCGCGGGCGCGGTGCAGTTCGTCGTCGCTGACGCCGCCCACCACCTTGACCACTTCATCGCACATCACCGGCACCAGTTCGGTGACTTCGTCCTCGCCGGTTCCGGCATAGATGCCGAACAGGCCGCCATCGCCATAGGACGAGGTGAAGGAATAGATGGAATAGACCAGACCGCGCTTTTCCCGCACTTCCTGGAACAGCCGCGACGACATGCCGCCGCCCAGCAGGGTCGACAGCACCGAGGCGGCGTAATAATCCGGGTCGTCATAGGACACGCCATCGAAGCCCAGCACCAGATTGACCTGCTCGATGTCGCGGGCCTCGCGGAAATCGCCGCCCGCGTAGCGGGCCGTCTCGGGCTTGACGTCGGGCATGGTGGAGAGGGTGGCGAAAGCGGCCTCGGCCTCGGCCACCAGGGCATCGTGGTCGACGCGTCCGGCGGCGGCCAGCACCATGCGCGGCGCCGAATAATGGCTGCCCATATAGGACAGGATGGTGTCGCGGGTCATGCCGCGCACCAGTTCCTCGGTGCCCAGCACCGGGCGGCCCAGCGGCTGCCCGGGATAGGCGGTGGCCTGGAAATGGTCGAAGATGATGTCGTCGGGGGTGTCGTTGGCCTGCCCGATTTCCTGCACCACCACGTCCTGCTCGCGCGCCAGTTCCTCGGCATCCATGGTGGAGTGCTGAAGGATGTCGGCGACGATATCCAACGCCAGGGCGGTGTCTTCCTTCAGCACCTTGGCGTAATAGGCGGTGTGGTCGCGGGCGGTATAGGCATTCAGATGCCCGCCCACCGCGTCCATTTCCTCGGCGATGTCGCGGGCGGTGCGGCGCGCGGTGCCCTTGAACGCCATGTGCTCCAGCAGGTGCGAGATGCCGTTGACGTCGGGGGTCTCGTGCCGGGTTCCGGCATCCACCCACACGCCCAGCGACGCGCTTTCCACCGTGGCCATGGGATCGCTGACCACGCGCAGGCCCGAAGCGAGCCGGGTTTCCCGGATGTCCATCAGCGGCGCCCCTCGACAAAGGCGCTGACATAGTCGCGGATGGCGCCCAGATCGTTGGCGATGACGTCATAGCGTTCCGGCCGCTCGAACAGATCGGCCAGATGGGGCGGCAGCGCCGGGCGGGCGCCGGTGGCCTTTTCCACCGCATCGGGGAACTTGGCCGGGTGCGCGGTGGCCAGCGCCACCATGGGGCTGTCGGCCTTGAGCACCGCCTTGAGCCCGGCCCCGGCGCCGATGGCCGAATGGGGGTCCAGGGTTTCGCCGGTGCGGGCCTGAATGTCGCGCATCAGGCCGATGGTGGCGTCGTCGTCGAAGCGATGGCCCTCGAACAGCTCGCACATGGCGGCGAAGGCGCCCTGGGGCATGTTCATCACGCCGGTCTTGCGGAACTCGTCCATCAGCGCCGACACCGCCGCGCCCTCGCGGCCGACGTAATCGAACACCAGACGTTCGAAATTGGACGACACCTGGATATCCATGCTGGGCGACAGGGTGGGCACCACGCCGTCGGCCTTCATGCTGCCGGTTTCGAAGAAGCGGGTCAGGATGTCGTTGGTGTTGGAGCCCACCACCAGACGGTCGATGGGCAGGCCCATCTTGCGCGCCACGTATCCGGCGAAGACGTTGCCGAAATTGCCGGTGGGCACGCTGAAGCTGATGGAAACGTCGGGCGCGCCCAAGCTGACGGCGGCGGCGAAATAATAGGCCACCTGGGCCATCACCCGCGCCCAATTGATGGAATTGACCGCCGACAGGTTGAAGCGGTCGCGGAATTCCAGATCGTTGAACAGCGCCTTGACCGTGTCCTGGCAGTCGTCGAACGTGCCTTCGACCGCCAGATTGCGGACGTTGGACGACAGGATGGTGGTCATCTGGCGGCGCTGCACGTCCGAGGTACGGCCCTTGGGGTGCAGGATGACGATATCCACCGCGTCGCGGTCGCGGCAGGCCTCGATGGCCGCCGAGCCGGTATCGCCCGAGGTGGCGCCGACGATCAGCACCCGCTGGCCCTTCTTCTTCAGCACATGGTCGAACAGGCGGCCGACCAGTTGCAGGGCGTAATCCTTGAAGGCCAGGGTCGGGCCGTGGAACAGCTCGCACACCCACTGATTGGCGCCGATCTGCTTCAGCGGCGCCACCGCCGGATGGGTGAAGCCCGCATAGGCGTCGGCGACCATGGCCGCCAGCTCATCCTCGCTCAGACAGCCCGCGACGAACGGCGCCATGACCTTGGCCGCCAGTTGGTCATAGGGCAGGCCGCGCAGGGCGCGAATCTGCTCGGGCGTGAAGGTCGGCCAGCTTTCCGGCACGTACAGGCCGCCATCGCGGGCCAGACCGGCCAACAGGACATCGTCGAAATCGAGAACGGGGGCAGCGCCCCGGGTGCTGACATACTTCACGGAAAGCGAACTCCACACAAAACCGCCCGTACACTAAAGCTGTATCGGGTGCCGGGCAAGGAATCAGGCGAGATACCGCCGCCGCAAATGGGCCTCGAACACCTTGGCGTCAAGGGGACGGCCGGTGGCCTCGGTCAGCAGCTCGCGGGTGGACAGGGAACTGCCCTTGGCATGGACGTTGGCGCGCAGCCAGTCGCGCAGCGGCGCGAAATCGCCCTGGCCGATGGCGTCCAGGATGCCGGGCCGGGCCTCGCGGGCGGCGGCGAACAATTGCGCGGCGGTCATGGCGCCCAGGGTGTAGGTGGGAAAATAGCCCCACGATCCGCCGTACCAGTGGATATCCTGCAAGCAGCCCAAACGGTCGTCGGGCGGGGTGATGCCCAGCAGCCGAGCATAGCCTTCGTTCCAGGCGGCGGGCAGATCGGCCACCTGCATGGCGCCCTCGATCAGCGCCTTTTCCAGGCGGTAGCGGATGATGACATGGGCGGGATAGGTGACCTCGTCGGCCTCGACCCGGATGAAGCCGCGTTCGACCCGCGTCATCTGGCGGTGCAGATTGGCCGCCTCCCAGTCCGGCCCCGAGCCGCCGAACGCCGTCGCCAGACGCGGCGCCGCCCAGGCGATGAATTCCGGCGAGCGGCAGGCCTGCATCTCCATCAGCAGGCTTTGGCTTTCATGCATCTGCATGCCACGGGCGCGGGCCACCGGCTGGTGGCGCCAAGCGCCGCCGGGCAGGCCGAATTCGTACAGGGCGTGGCCGGTTTCGTGGATCACTCCCATCAGCGCCGAGGTGAAATCGCCTTCGTCGTAGCGGGTGGTGATACGGGTGTCGTCGGGGGTGCCGCCGCAGAACGGGTGATGGCTGGTGTCCAGGCGGCCATGGTTGAAGTCGAAGCCCAATGCCGTCATGAATTCCAGCCCGACCTTACGCTGAATGTCCGCCGGGAACGGCCCGGCGGGCAGGCACGGCTGCGGGCGGCGCTCCTGGGCCTCCAGCGCCGCGCCGATGAAATCGGGCAGGAAGGATTCCAGCTCGGCGAACACCCCGTCGATATCGGCGGAACGGCCGTCGGGCTCGTACTGGTCCAGCAGGGCATCATAGATGCCGACGCCCAGCGCCTCGGCCTTGGCCTGCCCGGCCTGCCGCACCAACCCCAGCAGAGTTTCCAGATGGGGCGCCACGGCGGCGAAATCCGCCTCGGTCCGGGCCTTGCGCCACACCATCTCGCAGGTGCTCTCGGCCTTGGACAGCGCCGCCACCAGATCGGCGGGAACGGCAGCGGCGTGCACCCAGTCGCGATGCATCTCGTGCAAATTGGCGCGCTGCCACGGGTCCAGATCCTCGGCCTTGGCGGCTTCCAGTAGATCGGGCATGTCGGGGCCGGTCAGCGTCTCGTGCGCCAGGGTCTTGAGCAACGCCAGTTGCTCGGCGCGGGCCTCGGCCCCGCCCTCGGGCATCATGGCCGACATGTCCCAGCCCAGCATGGCCAGGGCGTCGCCCAGGATGCCGCTTTTGCGGAAGATTTCTTCCAGCCGGGAATAGGCGCTGTGCTCGGCCATGGGTTTGTCCTTCTGCTGATACCCCCCGGATAAGATCAGGAGGCCGGGTGGTGGGCAACGCTTTTCCAGGCTATGCTGCCGTCAAAACATCCCCCTTGGAGAAAAAGCAGAGCCATGAGCAAGCCCCGCTTCGCCGTCGTGCTGTCCGGTTGCGGCGTCTATGACGGCGCCGAAATCCACGAAGCCGTGCTGACCCTGCTGGCCATCGACCGGGCGGGCGGCACGTATCAGTGCTTCGCCCCCGACATCGCCCAGATGCATGTGGTCAACCACCTGACCGGCCAGGAGACCGGCGAAAGCCGCAACGTGCTGGTCGAGGCCGCCCGCATCGCGCGCGGCGCCATCAAGCCGCTGTCGGAGTTCCAGGCGGGCGATTTCGACGCCATCGTCTTTCCCGGCGGCTTCGGCGCCGCCAAGAATTTGTGCTCCTTCGCCGTCGCCGGACCCGATTGCACCGTCGATGCCGACGTGGAGCGCGCCATCACGGCCATGCGCGCCGCGTCCAAGCCCATCGGCGCCCTGTGCATCTCGCCCGCCATCCTGGCCCGCGTGCTGGGCGGGGTCGAGCTGACCATCGGCAACGACAGCGGCACCGCCGCCGCCCTGGAAAAGATGGGCGCCCGCCATGTGGACCGCAGCCATGGCGAGATCGCGGTGGACATGGCGGCTAAGGTGGTGACGACGCCGTGCTACATGCTGGACGCCAGCATCGGCCAGATCGCCGACGGCGCCCAGGCGGTGGTCAACAAGCTGATCGAGTTGGTCTAGATGGCGGGCGTCATCGGGATTTGGTCTTACGCCTGACGGATCGCCGTCAGGAAGGTGGCGACTTCCTGGCGCAGGGTGGCGGCCTGGCGTTGCAGATCCTCGACCGAGGTCAGCACTTCGCGCGCCGCCAGATCGGTTTCGTGCATGGATCGGCTGACCTCGGTGATGTTCTCGTACACTTCATTGGTGCCGCTGGCCGCGTGATCGATGTTGCGGGCGATTTCCTGGGTGGCGGCGCCCTGTTCCTCGACGGCGGCGGCGATGGTGGTGGTGATGCCGTCCATGCTGGAAATGGTGGTGCCGATTTCCTTGATGGCGCTGACGGTGGAATGGGTTTCCTTCTGGATGGTCGACACCTGGGCCGAGATGTCCTCGGTGGCGCGCACGGTCTGCCGCGCCAGGTTCTTGACCTCGGACGCCACCACGGCGAAGCCCTTGCCGGCCTCGCCGGCGCGGGCCGCCTCGACGGTGGCGTTCAGGGCCAGCAGATTGGTCTGCTCGGCGATGCCGGTGATCATCTCGATGATCTGGCCGATGCGGTCGGCCGATCCGGCCAGCCCGGTGACGCGGGCGTTGACGCCGTCCGCCTCACGCGTGGCGCTGGCGGCGACGTCGTTGGACATGGCCACCTGCTGGGCGATCTCGGCGATGGATTTGGACAGCACGTCGGCGGCCTCGGCCACCATGCGCACGTTGGAATTGGCCTCGCTGGCGGCCTTGGCCGCCGATTGCGCCCGTTCGTTGGCTTGATCGGCCATGCTGACCATGCCGCGCGCGGTATGGGTCATGGTCTGGGCCGACGCCGCCACCGTCTCCAGCACGCTGGCCACCGCGCGGTCGAAATTGCCGATCAGGCTTTCCAGGCGGCGCATGCGGGCGTCGCGGGCCTCGGCCTCCTTGGCGGCCTCGGCCTCCATGGCCTGTTTGGCGCGGGTGTTTTCCTTGAACACCTGCACGGCGCGGGCGATGTCGCCCACTTCGTCGCGGCGGTCCAGGTCCGGCACCTCGATGCTGGTGTCGCCGCGCGCCAGCAGGTTCATGCGGCCGGTCATGTCGCCGATGGGGGTGGTGATGACGCTGGTCAGGATCCAGCGCACGCCCAGCACCGCCAGGATGGTGGCGATCACGCCGCCGACGATCAGGAAGGTCAGGATCTTCTTCAGCTTGGCTTCGGCCTCGACGGTGGTCAGCGACGACGACAGCACGGCGATGACGTCGCCCTTCTCCATGTTCATGCCGCCATGGCAGGCGAAGCAGACTTCCTGGTCGGCGCCATCGGTGACGCCCAGCACGATGGGATAGGCGTAGCGGTAATTGCCGTCGATCATGCGGCCGACCGGCTGGCGGGTGTCGATCGCCTCGCGGTCGATGTCGTCCTGCGGCAGCTTGGGCGGATGGTCGGGCGCGGTTTCGGCCATGAAGGTGGCGACCTTCGGCCCCCAGGCGCTCCACACCTTGCCGGGATAGTGGACGTTGCGGCTGTCGAACCAGTTGTTGAACACCTGGATGCCGATATTTTCGGCATCGTCGGGGCGCTTGGCCATGACGTTGAGGATCAGCGCGTGCAACGAGGTCATCTCGTTGATCGAGAGCTGCTGAAGCTGCCGTTCCATCTCGGCCCGTTCGAAGCGGGCGATGACCAGCACGACGCTGGCCACCAGCGCGATGACACCGACGCCGATGATGATCATGAAGCGGCTGGACAGCCGAAGATTTCGCCAGGCTTGCACAGAAAGTTCCACCCGTAGTTCGACTCCGACCCCTGTCCCCGGGCCCGGTGTGCATACGCCCCCACAACGAAGACTATTCCGAACAATCGATCATTGAAATAGCCTGCCTCAACATTTAGGTAAAAAAGTTAAGAAATCCAGAACGTTCGATAGTCTCTAAAGTTCGCGTAACCGTTGTCCTTGATGCGGACAAGGTTATCTGAGATGCATGTTTCACCGCCTTTTTCACGCACAGGCCGGGCTTGTGAACGTCTTTTGGGCGATCCCTCTTGCGCGCGGGGGTGGTTTCAGGCCATATGCGTCAACATGACTGACGTAAAGACCGGCATCAACCCGCTCTTCCTGCGCGAAGAGGAACTGCGCCAGGGCCTGGAACTGCTGTTCTATGCCTACCGCGACTTCACCGGCGAGGCGGACGCCATCCTGGCGGAGTACGGCTTCGGCCGTGCCCATCATCGCGTCATCTATTTCGTCGGCCGCAATCCGGGCATGACGGTGTCCGAGCTTTTGGGCATTCTCAGGATCACCAAGCAGTCGCTGTCGCGCGTTCTCGGCCAGTTGGTCGAGGAAGGCTTCATCACCCAGCGGCCGGGCACCCGCGACCGCCGCCAGCGGTTGCTGGAACTGACCGAGAAGGGGGTGGAACTGGAGCGGCAACTGACCGAGCGCCAGCGCGCCCGCATCGCGCGGGCCTATCGCGCCGCCGGGGCCGAGGCGGTCGAGGGCTATCGCAAGGTGCTGCTGGGATTGATCGACGAGGCCGACCGCGCCCGCTTTCCGGCGCGCGGTCCCGGCCGCCGCTGAGCGCAGGGAGGACCGCCGTGGAGGACGTGCCGCATATCCTGGTGGTTGACGACGATGCCCGCCTGCGCACGCTGTTGCGCAAATACCTGTCCGACAACGGCTATCTGGTCAGCGCCGCCGCCGACGCCGCCGAGGCGCGGGCCAGGATGGCGGCGCTGGCGGTGGATTTGCTGGTGCTGGACGTGATGATGCCGGGCGAGGACGGGCTGGACCTGACGCGGGCGCTGCGTGCCGGGGGCAATGCCGTGCCGGTGCTGCTGCTGACCGCCATGGGCGAGGTGGACGACCGCATCAACGGCCTGGAGGCCGGGGCCGACGATTACCTGTCCAAGCCGTTCGAACCGCGCGAATTGCTGCTGCGCATCGCCTCGATCCTGCGCCGCGCCCCCAAGCCCGAGGCCGAGGCGCCGCTGGTGCTGGGCCTGGGCGCCTTTGCCTGGGACCCGGCGCGCCAGGAATTGCGGCGCGGCGACGAAGTGGTGCACCTGACCACCGCCGAACGGGAATTGATGGCCATCCTGGCGGAAGCGCCGGGACAGGCGGTATCGCGCGACGATCTGGCGGCGCGCACCGGCAACGCCGCCAACGCCCGCGCCGTGGACGTTCAGGTCACGCGTCTGCGCAAGAAGCTCGAGGACGACCCGCGCATGCCGCGCTATCTTCAGACCGTGCGCGGCATGGGCTATATGCTGAGGCCCGACTGACATGCTGGTGCCGACCCTGTGGCTCAAGCGTCTGCTGCCCCAGGGCCTGCTGGGCAGGTCGCTGCTGATCATCGTCACGCCGCTGATCGTGGTCCAGGTGGTGTCCACCTACATCTTCTATGCCACCCACTGGGACACGGTGGCCAAGCGGCTGGCCCTGGCGCTGGCGGGCGACATCGGCGCGGTGATCGAAACCCTGCGTGCCTTTCCCGATTCCGACAGCCGCCTGCACACCCTGCGCATCGCCGCCAACCGCATGGATCTGGACATCCGCCTGGAACCGGGCGGCATCCTGCCCAACGTCCAGCAGGAACCGCCGTTGGGCATCATGGACAAGGCGCTGCACGAATCCCTGCGCGACCGCCTGCAACGCCCCTTCCAGGTGGACAGCACCTCGTTCGAGCGCGAGGTGCTGATCCGGGTGCAGTTGCAGGACGGATTGTTGGAGGTGTTCGCGCCGCGCAAGCGGCTGTTTTCTTCGACCACCTATATCTTCGTGCTGTGGATGGTCGGCACGTCGCTGCTGTTGCTGGGCATCGCCACGGTGTTCATGCGCAATCAGGTGCGCAGCGTGCGCAAGCTGGCAAGCGCCGCCGACAGTTTCGGCAAGGGCCAGGACGTCCCCAATTTCAAGCCCGAGGGCGCGTCCGAGGTGCGGCAGGCGGCGGTGGCGTTCAACCTGATGCGCGACCGTCTGAAGCGGCAGATTCAGCAGCGCACCGAGATGCTGGCGGGCGTGTCGCACGATCTGCGCACGCCGCTGACCCGCATGAAGCTGCAACTGGCCATGATGGGCGAGGTGGACGGCCGCGCCGAACTGGAAGAGGACGTGGCCGAGATGGAGCGCATGGTCGAGGGCTATCTGGCCTTCGCCCGTGGCGAGGGCAGCGAAAAGCCGGTGCCGACCGATCTGGGGGCGTTGCTGGAGGACGTGGTCGGGCGTTTCCGCCGCCAGGGTTCGGAAATCGACCTGCATGTCGAGGACAAGGTGGACATGACCCTGCGGCCGCACGCCCTGTCGCGCGCCCTGTCCAACCTGATCGGCAACGCGCTGCGCTATGGCGGCCATGTCTGGGTGCGGGCCGGGCGCCGCCCCGATTGCGTGGAAATCCTGGTGGACGACGACGGCCCCGGCATTCCGGCGGACAAGCGCGAACTGGTGTTCAAGGCGTTCCAGCGCCTGGAAACCTCGCGCAATGTGGCCACCGGCGGCGTCGGCCTGGGCCTGACCATCGCCCGCGACATCGCGCGCGGCCATGGCGGCGACGTGCTGCTGGAGGACAGCCCGCTGGGCGGGTTGCGGGCGCGGGTGCGGCTGCCGCTGTGATTCTTCACATTCCCCGCCGTGACGGGCGTGCTAACCTCAATCCGTGAAACATTACGGATGGGGGTGGGGCATGCTGTCGGTGCTGGTGGGCAACATCAAGGGCGGCTGTGGCAAGACCACCATCGCCACCCATCTCGCCTCGGCCTTCGCCCAGCGTGGACTGAAGACCGCCATCGGCGATTGCGACCGTCAGCGTTCCGCCCTGAACTGGCTGCGCCGCCGGTCCGATGCCGCCCCGGCCATCGCCGGACTGGACTGGTCCAAGGAAGTGGGCGACCCGCCCAAGGGGATCGAGCGGCTGATCATCGACGCCCCCGCCGCCATGCACCACAAGGACGTGGAAGATTTGATCCGCATCGCCGACGTGGTGGTGGTGCCGGTGCTGCCCGGCGCCTTCGACGAGGACGCCACCGCCCATTTCCTGAAAAAGCTGGCCGAGGTCAAGGCGGTGCGCAAGAACAAGCGGGTGGTGGCCATCATCGGCAACCGCCTGCGCCTGGGCACCAAGGCGTCCGAGCAATTGGACGGCTTTTTCGCCGGTCTGGGCTTTCCGGTGGTGGCGCGGCTGCGCGACAGTCAGATTTATCCCAACCTTGCCGCCGCCGGATCGTCGGTGCTGGAGGCGACCGACCGCCGGGCGCGCGATTACGCCGCCGAATGGGCGCCGCTGCTGGCGCTGCTGGACCGGCAGGATTGAAAATAAAGGGTGTGTCAGCAGGACCTGCTGGTGGTCCACTACCGTTTGGGTTCCGTCATGGCCGGGCTTGACCCGGCCATCCACGTTTTCCCGGCGGCACCGTGCAGGACGGCACCGCGTGGATGCGCGGATCAAGTCCGCGCATGACGGCTGTATCGGGCGGCAATATCCCGTGAACGCAGACATGCCCAAACGAAAACGGCCGCCCCGTGGGGCGGCCGTTCGACTCTTCCGGCGGAAGAAGCTTACTTCTTGGCAGCCAGCTTGGAGAAGGTGTCGCGCACCTCGTCCAGGCTCTGGGTGAAGCGCTTGTTCAGCAGGTCGAAAGCCTCGGTGTTGGCCTTGGCGATCATCTCGGACAGTTCGCGCAGGTTGGACAGCGAACGCTCGAACGCGTCCTTGGCCAGCTCGGCCTGCTTGGCGGCCTTGTCCTGGGGGTTGCCGGGCTCGGCGATGTCCTTGGTGGCCTGGGCGATCTCGTCCACGGTCTGGCGCAGGATCTCGGCCTGACGCTTCACCACGGCCTGCAAGCCGTCATAGGCCAGCTTGTTGGCCTGGGTCAGCGCCTCGATGTTCTTGCGCTGGCTGGAGACGAGGCTGTCCACGTCAACACCCGGGACCTTGAAGTCGCCCAGGTACTTGCTGATGTCGAAATCGAAGAACTGTTCGGCCTGCTTGGTCGCCATGGGTATTTTCCTCCAACCGGGGGCTGATGTTGCGGCGCAGCGAACATAGTCCGACCCCGGCGTGGCGTCAATCATTTGTGTGCGATGCAGCGCAAGCCAAAGGTCCGGCCACCGGGGTCGCCCAAGGTTTGGGGGAGGGTGGGAAAGCATTGTGAATCAGGAAGATAATGGGGCTTGCCGAGTGGTGGGCGGCATGCTGATCGCGTGAAAATGTCTTGCGGCTGTAAAGAACAATGGTTGCGATTACATGAAAAATGCCGCCCCGTTCTGACCCCGGCCGCCGTTACCTGTGGTTTCAAGAAAATCGCCGTGCCATGACGGTTGGCGTCGGGCGGTGGTTTATGGAATAAATCCAGACAGGCGGCGCCGGTGCCGCAATCCTGCGACGCGGCTAGTGCCGCAATCCTGCGACGCGAGAGAACGACCGCGCATGACCCTGTCCTGGCGCCTGCTTTCCCTGGCCCGCACCGCGCCCATGCTGAGCGCCGAGGAAGAGCGCGAGCTGGCTCGCCGCGCCTCGCGCGGGGATGGCACGGCGACCGAACGCCTGATGGCCTGCCATTTCCGCTTCGTGCTCAAGCTGGCGCAACGCTACCGCGCCTCGGGGGTGTCGCTGGCCGATCTGGTGCAGGAAGGCATGGTCGGCCTGTCGCTGGCGGCGCGCAAATTCGATCCGGAAACCCACGACAACCGCTTTTCCACCTATGCCATGTGGTGGATTCGCGCCGCCATGCAGGATCATGTGGTGCGGTCGTGGTCGCTGGTGCGGCTGGGCACCACCAACGCGCAGAAGGCGCTGTTCCTGGCGGTGCGCAAGCGGTTGGCCGAGGGCGCGCCCGAGGATGGCGGCGAATGGGCCGCCGCCCTGGCCGCCCGCTTCCGGGCGCCGTTGGCCGAGGTCAGGGCGCTGGCCGCCCGCGTCTCGGGCCGCGACGTCACCCTGGACGTGACCTCGGCCGCCGACGGCGACACCTGGCTGGACCGTCTGGCCGACCCGTCGCCGACGCCCGAGGACCACGCCATCGCCCGGTCCGAACAGCGCGCCCGCACCCGCCTGCTGGCCGCCGCCCTGGCGGCGCTGGACCCGCGCGAACGGCTGATCATCATGCGCCGCCACCTGTCGGACCTGAAGCCGTCGCTGGAAACCCTGGCCGCCGAGATGAAGCTGTCCAAGGAACGGGTGCGCGTGCTGGAAAAAAAGGCGTTGGGCAAGCTGCGGGCCTTGTTGCTGCCGCTGGCGGCGTGACCGCGCCTTGGGCCTTGAATTGGCTGTGCGGGGCAAGTACGTTCACCGACTTGACTGACCCCACCTCTCGCGAGGACCAATCAAATGCCGTTCATCGCTGATCGCCTGTCCGCCATCAAGCCGTCGCCGACCGTCGCCGTCACCCAGAAAGCCAACGAGCTGAAGGCGGCCGGCCACGACGTCATCGGCCTGGGCGCGGGCGAGCCGGATTTCGACACCCCCGCCAACATCCGCGACGCCGGCAAGAAGGCCATCGACGAGGGCAAGACCCGCTACGTCGCCCCGGCCGGCACCCCCGAACTGCGCAAGGCCATCGCCGCGAAGTTCAAGCGCGAGAACGGCCTGGATTACACCCCCGACCAGATCACCGTCGGCGTCGGCGGCAAGGGCACCATCTTCAACGCCTTCATGGCCACCATCAATCCCGGCGACGAAGTGATCGTGCCCGCGCCCTATTGGGTGTCGTATCCCGACATCGCCCTGATGTTCGGCGGCGTGCCGGTGTTCGTGGAATGCAAGGAAGAGGACGGCTTCAAGCTGCAAGCCGCCGATCTGGAAAAGGCCATCACCCCCAAGACCAAGTGGCTGGTGCTGAACTCGCCGTCCAACCCGACCGGCGCCGCCTATACCTGGGACGAACTGAAGGCCCTGACCGACGTGCTGGTCAAGCACCCGCATGTGTGGATCATGTCCGACGACATGTACGAACATCTGGTCTATGACGGCTTCAAGTTCGCCACCCCGGCCCAGGTCGAGCCCAAGCTGTACGACCGCACCCTGACCATGAACGGCGTGTCGAAGGCCTATGCCATGACCGGCTGGCGCGTCGGCTATGCCGCCGGTCCGCTGCCGATCATCAAGGCCATCAACATGATCCAGTCGCAGTCGGTGACTCACACCTCGTCGGTGTCGCAGGCCGCCGCGGTCGAGGCGCTGAACGGCACCCAGGACTTCATCCCGAAGAACGCCGAGGTGTTCAAGCGCCGCCGCGACCTGATCGTCGGCCTGCTGAACCAGTGCCCCGGCATCACCTGCCGCACCCCCGAAGGCGCGTTCTATGTCTATCCGTCCTGCGCGGGCGTGATCGGCAAGACCACCGCCAAGGGCAAGGTGATCAAGGACGACACCGACTTCGTCACCTTCCTGCTGGAAGACGAGGGCGTGGCCGTGGTCCAGGGCGCCGCCTTCGGCCTGTCGCCCTATTTCCGCATCTCCTACGCCACCTCGGACGAGGCGCTGACCAAGGCCGCCGAGCGCATCAAGCGCTTCTGCGAGAGCCTGAAGTAAGCACCTCCGTCCCGGCGGAAACACCAAGGGCGTCCCGGCAACGGGGCGCCCTTTTGGTTGGTCGCTACAGGCTTTTCACCATCTCGGAAATGCCGCGCCAGATGATCTCGACGCCGATGCACAGCAGCAGCAGGGCGAACAGCCGCATGAAGGCGTCGGTCAGGGCACGGCCCAGCAGGCCCTCCATGCGGTCGGCGAAGCGGAAGCACAGATAGATCAGCGCGCTGATGCCCAGCGCCGCCAGCACCGCCCCCAGGGTCGCCAGCGACAGCCCGCCGCCCGACAGCGGGTGGCTGGTGCCCAGCGCGATGGTCACGGCGATGGTGCCGGGGCCGGTGGTCAGCGGCATGGTCAGGGGAAAGAAGGCGGCGCTGCGCAGGCCGTCCGGGGTGTTCTCCAGCAGCACGTCGCCCTCGGTGGCGCCGGGCTTGGCGTTCAGCAGGCGCCAACCGGCCACCGCGATGACCAGACCGCCGCCGACCCGCAATGCCGGGATCGAGACGCCGAACAGCCCCAGCACCGCCGCGCCGACGAACAGCGAGCCCATGACGATCAGAAAGGCGTAAATCGCCACCCGCGCCGCCAGTTCGGCCCGCTGGGCGTGGCCCAGGGTGCGGGTGTGGGCCAGGAACATGAAGGCGCTGCCCGGCGGGTTGACGATGGGAAACAGCGAACCGAACACCAGCAGGAAACTGGCCAACAGGGCGGACATGGCGGTTACTCGGACAGGGGTTGCCCCCCATAGATAGCCCGCCGCTTGACCGCCATCAACGCCGCCGCCGCCGCCCCGGGGCCATGGTCGCCGCCGGAGGTGCGGCCATGACGGAAAAACAGATCGCGGTGATGGTGATGGCGCCGGTGATCATCGGCACCGGCATCGCCCTATGGCGCCAGGGCGCCATGGGCGGCAAGGCCCTGCTGGTGGCGGCGCTGGGTACCCTGGCGGTGGCCGGGTTCATCGTGCTGATGCAGTAGGCTAACCGCCGCAGGGATCGGCGGCGCCGGAATTCAGTCGCTCGACGCTGGCGGCCACGGCGGCGGCAAGGCGCGACGCGGCGCGGCCCATCGCCGCCACGGCTCCGGCGGTGTCGGTTCCCACCACGGCCTCGGCGGCCCCCGATCGGCAAAACGCCTGGGCGCCCTGGGGCAGGCGGCGCAGGGTCCAACTGGCCTCGGCCAAAGCCTGTCCGTTGGGAATGGCGTCCAGGCGCTCGACCCGCAGGGCCAGGCGGTATTGCGGCAGACCGGCGCTGCCCGGCAGCGGCGGTGCGCCATAGACATCGGCGGCGCGCAGGCGGCGCCACAGGGCATCGTCCACCATCTGCCGCATCTCGTCGGCCAGCGGCGCCGCCCAGCGGTCGTTGCCGCGCAGTTCCGGCTGGCCGCCGGGGGTGCTCACCACCACCTCGTCGCGGTTCAGGCGTTCGGGCACACTGACCGGCAGCACCTCGACCAGCAAGGCGGCGCCGCCCGACGGGCCTGGCGCGGCGGTGCCGGGGGCCAAGGTGTGATAGCGCAGCGGCGTCGAGGCGCCGCATCCCGCCAACAGGGCGGTCAGAACCAGGGGAAGCGCAAGGCGGATGGGGGTCATTGCTGGTCCTTTCGTCCCTGCAATAGGGATTCCGGCTGGCGGTCCAGGGTATCGGTCAGACGCTTGAGCGACCGTGTCGCCTCGGCCAATCCCTTCAGCGCCTGCCGCGTGTCCTGCTGCAACGGCGCGTCGCCCGCCAGGGCGGCGTTCAGGGTTTCCATGCTGGCGCGCATTTCCTTCAGGCTGTCGCGCAGTTCGGGCATCACTTCCCGGTCGGTGCGCGCCGCCATGGCATCCACCCGCTTCATGGTGGCATCCAGGGTGGTCAGCACCTTGTGCAGATCCTGGCCGATGGTGTCGAACGGCACCTTCTCCAGCTTGCGCAGGATGGATTGCGCCTGTTTGTACAATTCCTCGAAATCGCCGGGCACGGTGGGCAGTTCCGGCGGCTCGCCCTTGAGGTCCAGGCGGGCGGGCGGTGCGGCCGGGAAGAAATCCAGGGCGATGTAAAGCTGACCCGTGACCAGGCTGCCGGTGCGCAACTGTGCGCGCAGGCCGCGCCGCACCAGATCGGCCAGGGCCTGGCGGCGCTGGGCCGGGCTCAGGGTTTGCGGGCTGCGCGCCACCTCGCCCAGACGGTCGGGATAGATGTCGGCCGTCACCACCGGCACGAAATCGCCCGCCGCCGCATCGTATTCCATGGCGATGGAGCGGACCTGTCCCAGCTCGGCGCCGCGGAAATCCACCGGGGCGCCGACGGTCAGGCCGCGCACGCTTTGGTGAAAGCGCAGCACCATGGGAAAGGATTCGCCGTCCGGCGCCTTCAGGGCGGAATCGTGGTCGGGGGCCAGGGTGAAGCGGGTGGCGGGCTCGGCCTGGGGGGCGTTCATGTCGCCCAGGGTTTCGAACGCCACGCCGCCCAGCATCATGGCGGCCAGCGATTGGGTGTTGAGCTTGAGCCCGCCCGCGTCCAGCCGCAGATCGACGCCGCTGGCGTGCCAGAACCGGCTGTCGGCGGTGACGAAGCGGTCATAGGGCGCCTTGACGAAGGCCGACAGGAAGATGCGGCCGTCCGGTTGCAGGGCGAAGCTTTCGATATGGCCCGCCGGGATGCGACGGAAGAACACCGGCGAGCCCACGTCCAGCGAACCGATGTCGCGCGCCACCAGCACAAAGCGGCGGCCGGGCACGTCGGACGCGATGACCGGCGGGGTGTCCAGCCCGTCGAAATCGCGGCGTTCCTTGGCGGAATGGCCGCCATCGACGCCGATATAGCTGCCGGACAACAGGGTTTCCAGGCCCGATACGCCGCTGCCCGCCAGACGCGGCCGCACCACCCAGAAGCGGCTGTCCTCGACGGCGAAGCCCTGGGCTTCCTTTTTCAGTTCGACCGTGACCTGCACGCGGGTGCGATCCTCGGTCAGATGGACCTCGGTGACGTCGCCGATCTCCACGTCCTTGAACTTGACCTTGGTCTTGCCCGCCTCGATGCCCTGGGCGGTGGCGAAACGCAGGGTGATGGTCGGGCCGCGCTGGTTCAGCGCGTGCACCACCAGCGACAGCCCGAACAGCGCCGCCAGTCCGGGCACGATCCAGATGGCGGAGGGCAGCCAGCGGCGCGGCGGGCGGATGCGGGGCGAAGGCAGGTCAGCGGCGGACACGGGGCGGGGAATCCCAGATCAGACGGGGGTCGAAGGAATGGGTGGCGAGCATAGTTAGCGCCACCACGGCGCCGAAGGCAATGGCGCCGGGCCCGGCCTCGATCACCGCCAGCGAACTGAAGCGCACCAGCCCGACCATCAGCGCCACCACGAACACGTCCAGCATGGACCAGCGGCCGACGAATTCGATGACGTGGTACAGGCGGATGCACTGGCGGCGGTCCAGCGGCCAGCCGAACTGCACGGTCAGCGCCAGGATGCCCAGAATGGCCATCTTGGCCATGGGCACCAGGATCGACACGGCGAAGATCAGCGATGCCAGACCGGGCGAGCCGGAATGCCAGAAATAGACCACGCCGCTGATGATGGTGTCGCGGGTGGTGCCGAACAGCGACACCGTCTGCATGATCGGCAACAGGTTGGCCGGGATGTACAGGATGATCGCCGCCACCAGCAACGCCCAGGTATGCGACAGGCTGGCCGGGCGGCGGCGGTGGACATGGCCGCCGCACAGCGGACAGGGTCGGGGCGTGTCGGCCCGGGGCTGCACGGTGCCGCAATGGGGACAGGCCATCAGCCCGTGGCGGTCGGCCGAGGTGAACTCAGTCATCGCCGGTCTCGTGCCACAACTGGCGGGGATGGAACGACAGGATGAAGGCCATCACCACCGTCAGCAGGGCAAAGGCCCATAGTGCGGTGCCGGGCAGCACCCGGGCCATGCCCGACAGCTTGACCAGCGACACCACCACCCCCAGCATGAACACCTCGACCATGCCCCAGGGGCGCAATTCCTGAAGGAAACGCAGCAACGGCGCGAACCAGCGCGGGCGCGGCCCCGGCCGGGTGGCGGCGCCCAGCAGCGCCAGCATGCACAACAGGTCCAGCAGCGGAAAGACCTGGGTGGTGGCGCAGACCAGCACCGCCATCAACTGTCGCCCCTCGCCCCACAGCGCCGCCACGCTGCCCCACAGGGTGGCGCTGTTGCGCAGGCCCTGGACGCGCAGATCGACGATGGGAAAGGCATTGGCGATGACGAACAGCACCAGCGCCGTCACCGCCAGCGCCAGCATCTGCCCCGGCGCCAGCCGGTGGCGGCGCAGCAGCACCGACCCGCACCGCCCGCACAACGCCTTTTCGCCCCGCCGCAGCACGGGGCGGCGGTGCAGGGCGTCGCAATGGGGGCAGGCGCAAAGATCGTCCATGGCGCGACCATAGCCCCTCGGTTCGGGGCGGGGCAATGGCGACGCCGAAGCCGGGGGGAGGATTGGGGCCCGGAGGGACTCGGTCACGTCGAAGACGTGCTAGCACGATGGCGGCAAAATACCGACCGACGAGTCAAATCAAAGGTCGGTCGGCATAAGCCGCGCGGCCATGACGGGCAATCCCCCGCAAATCCGTGACAAACCTTTTTCGCGGACTGTCAGCGCCCCCTACTCTGCCGAGCGGCCCTCGGCGGTGGCGCGGAAGATTTCGGTGGCGCGGCGGGCGTCGGCCTCGGCGTCGGCCAACAGGTCCAGGGCACGGGTCAGGGAATCCTGCATGGCCGCCACCTTGCCCTCGGCCGCATCCATGCGGGCACGGAACACCATCAGGTTGCGACGGCAACTCACATTGTTCTGGTGCATGGATTCCACCGCCGCGCTCAGCCGCTCGACGGACCCCACCATGCGTTTAAGGTTGGCCTGCATTTCCCGCTCCAAGGTTGGAACGGCGCTTATGCCTCAACCCACGCCCTGTGCGCAACATGAAGTTTAGAAACGAACTAAATCTCATCCCAGCGCGCCGCCTGGGCGTCGTCGCTGTCCTTGGCCGCCACCCAATAATCGCCCTGGGCGGTGTGCTCGATCTTCCAGAACGGCGCCCGGGTCTTCAGCCAATCCATCAGGAAATGGCAGGAGTCGAACGCCGCCTGACGATGGGCCGAGGCGGTGGCCACCATGACGATGCGGTCGCCCGCCTCCAGGCGGCCATGGCGGTGGATGACCAGCACGTCTTCCAGCGGCCAGCGTTTGCGGGCTTCGTCCTCGATGGCGGCCAGTTGTTTCTCGGTCATGCCCGGATAATGCTCCAGCGTCATGCCCGACACGCCCTCGCCGCCCTCCATGAAATCACGGACCAGCCCCAGGAAGGTGCACACGCCCCCCACCTTGCCGTTGCCACGGGCGAAGCGGTCAAGCTCGGCGCCGGGGTCGAAATCCTCGGCCTGCACGCGGATCATGGCATCAGCCCCCGGTGACGGGCGGGAAAAAGGCGATTTCGTCGCCCGCCGCGATGGCGCGGTCCAGCCCGGCGTAATCCTGGTTGACCGCCACCCGGATCAGCCGCATGTCGGCGAACGCCTCGGCCAGCCCCGGATTGCGGCCCTTCAGCCACTCCACCAACGCGCCGACGGTGGCGATGTCGGCGGGCGGCGCCACCTCTTCCTCGCCCCGTCCGGCCTTGGTGCGCAGCCAGGCGAAATATAGAATTCTCATCGCAACACCTCCGCATAGGGGATGTAGGCGACGGTGTCGCCGGGCGCCACCTCGGCCAAATCCTCGGGCAATTCCACCAGCCCGTCGGACCACACCATGGAGGTCAGCACGCCCGATCCGTCCGAGGGGAATTTCTCGGCCACCAGCCGCCCCGCCTGATCGGCGCGCACCCGGGCGCGCAGCCATTCGCGGCGGCCGGGCTTGCGCCGGAAGGCGAAACCGGAGGACACGGTAAAGCGCGGCACGGAAGAATCCTTGATCCCCATCATGCCCAGCACCAAAGGCCGCGCCACCAGCATGAACGACACCATCACCGCCACCGGATTGCCCGGCAGGCCGATGAAGGCGGCATCGCCGACGCGGCCCAGCGCCACCGGCTTGCCCGGCTTGATGGCCATCTTCCAGAAATGCAGCGCGCCGTTGGCCTCGACCGCCGCCTTGACGTGGTCCTCGTCGCCGACCGACACCCCGCCCGAGGTCAGCACCACGTCATGGGTCCGGGCGGCATCGGCCAAGGCGGCGGCGATGGCGTCGCGGCGGTCGGGCAGGATGCCCAGATCGGTGACGTCGGCCCCCAGGCTGCGCAGCAGCGCCGAGGCGGTGGTGCGGTTGGTGTCGTAGATGCCGCCGGGCGGCAGCTTCGTGCCCGGCTCGTTGATCTCGTCGCCGGTGGAAAACACGGCGGCACGCAACTTGCGGCGCACCAGCAGGCCGGTGCGGCCGGTGGCGGCGGCAAGGCCCAGATCCTGCGGCCGCAGGCGGATGCCCGCCTTCAACACCGTGGCGCCCACCGCCACGTCCTCGCCCATGGGGCGCACATTGGCGCCCGCCGTGGTCGGCGGCACCGTGACGTGACCGTCGGCGGCGGAGCAATCTTCCTGCATGGCGACGCAATCCACCCCGGCGGGCACCGGGGCGCCGGTCAGGATGCGCACGGCGCCACCCGGCGCCACCGCGCCGTCATGGGCATGACCGGCGGCGATGGTGGCGACCACCGGCATGCTTCCATCCTGGGGCCGCGCGGCGGCGGCGAAGCCCCAGCCGTCCACGGCGGAATTGGCGTGGGGCGGCACGTTGACCGCCGACACCACATCCTCGGCCAGCACCCGGCCCAGGGCCTCGGCCAGCGCCAGCCGCTCGGTGCCGTCCACCGCCACCACCTGGGCGGCCAGTCGGGCCAGCGCCTCGTCCACACTCATCAGGCCGGGTTTGGGGGAAAAGTCGCTCATGGCCGCAGCTCCGCCAGTACGAAATCGGCGATGGCGGCCACGTCGTCCAGCGCCAGCAGCGGCCGGTCGAGGCCGGGCACCGGCCCGGTGGAGGCCACCGCCAGCATCAGGGGATCGTCGGGAAACAGCGGCGCCTTGCCCAGTTCCGGCCGCCACACCTCGACCCGGGGATGGGACCAGTTGCGGAACCCTTCCACCAGCACCAGATCCACCGGGTCCAGACGGGCCAGCAATTGCTCCATGGTGAATTCCGGCTCGTCCCGGTATTCGTGGGTCAACGCCCAGCGCTTGCCCGACGCCACCAGCACCTCGCGCGCTCCGGCGGCGCGGTGTTCATAGGAATCCTTGCCGGGCTTGTCGATGTCGAACCCGGCATGGGCCTGCTTGATGGTGGACACGCGCAGGCCGCGCGCGGCCAGAATGGGAATCAGCTTGATCAGCAGGGTGGTCTTGCCGCTGCCGGAATGCCCGGCAAAGCCGAACAGCCTCATCGCGGCGCCTGGGGCGTGTCGGCCACCATGTGCTTGAGGCCGGACCGCAGGTAATCCCAGCCGGTGATCATGGTCAGCGCCGCCGCCGCCCACAGGCAGACCTCGCCCACTTCGCGGACGTGCAGCCCGGCCGGGCCATAATCGCCCACCAGCAGCAGCGGCAACGCCACCATCTGGATGGCGGTCTTCCACTTGGCCAGACGGCTGACCGGCATGCTGATGCGGATTTCCGCCAGGAACTCGCGCAGGCCCGACACCAGGATCTCGCGCAGCAGGATGACCACGGCCGGCAGCACGCTGGCGGGCGAGACGCGGTCGAACGCCGCCAGCATCATCAGCACGGCGCCGACCAGCAGCTTGTCGGCGATGGGGTCGAGGAACCGGCCCAGCGCCGACACCTGATTGAACGAACGCGCCAGATAGCCGTCGAACCAGTCGGTGACGGCCGCCGCCACGAACAGGCCGCAGGCCACCCAGCGGGCGGCGGCGCCGTCCATGTAGAAGGTGGCGACGACCAGCGGGATCACGACGATGCGCGACAGGGTCAGCAGGTTGGGCAGGCTGGTCATGGGTCTTGGCGGGCCTTGGGCTTGAGCCGGGCGATATTAGCCTTGGGGATGGAAATGGTCATAGATTTTTTTGGCCATGGCGCCCGAGATGCCCTCGACCGTCTCCAGATCGGCCAGACCGGCCCCCGCCACCTCGCGCGCCGAGCCGAAATGCAGCAGCAGCGCCTTCTTGCGGCGGGCGCCGATGCCGGGAATGTCGTCCAGGCTGCTTTGCCCCATGCCCTTGGCCCGGCGCGCCCGATGGGTGCCGATGGCGAAGCGGTGGGCCTCGTCGCGCAGCCGTTGCAGGTAATAGAGCACCGGGTGGCGCGGCTCCAGCCCGAACGGCGCGCGGCCGGGCATGAAGAAACGCTCGCGCCCGGCATTGCGGTCCGGCCCCTTGGCGATGGACACCAGGGCCACATCCTCGATGCCCAATTCGGCGAACACCTCCAGCGTGGCGTTCAACTGGCCCTCGCCGCCGTCGATCAGCACCAGATCGGGCCATTGCCCCCGGTCGCGGTCGGGGTCTTCCTTCAGCGCCCGCTGGAAGCGCCGGGTCAACACCTCGCGCATCATGCCGTAATCGTCGCCCGGGGTCAGGTCGGTCGAGCGGATATTGAACTTGCGATAGGCCGATTTCAGGAAGCCCTCGGGTCCGGCGACGATCATGCCGCCGACCGCGTTGGTGCCCTGGATGTGGCTGTTGTCGTAGACCTCGATGCGGGCGGGCGGCGCATCCAGGCCGAAGATGTCGGCCACCCCCTGCAACAGCTTGGACTGGGCGCCGCTTTCCGCCATGCGCCGCCCCAGCGCCTCGCGGGCGTTGTCGTAGGCGTGCTCCACCAGCCGCTTGCGCTCGCCGCGCTTGGGCACGGTCAGGATCACCTTGTGCCCGGCCTTTTCCGACAAGGCACGGGCGGCGATGTCCGGCTCGGCCGGGTCCTGGCTGAGCACGATCTCGCGCGGCGGCGGCTTGTCCGCATAGAACTGGCCCAGGAAAGCGGCCATGATCTCGGGCGTTTCGGCGTTTTCCGCGTGCTGCGGAAAATACGAACGGTTGCCGTAATTGCAGCCCGAGCGGAAGAAGAACACCTGGATGCAGGTCTGGCCGCCCGCCTGATACAGCGCCACCACGTCGGCCTCGGCCACCTCGGCGGCGTTGATGTCCTGGTGGGCCTGGATCTTGGCGATGGCGCGGATGCGGTCGCGGTAGATCGCCGCCGCCTCGTAATCCATCTCCTCGGCCGCCGCCTGCATGCGGTCGCGCCATTCCCGCTGCAATTCCTGGCTTTTGCCCGACAGGAAGGCGCGGGCCTGTTCCACCAGCGCCCGGTATTCCGGCGGCGAGATGCGATCCACGCACGGCGCCGAACACCGCTTGATCTGGAACAGCAGGCACGGCCGGGTGCGGCTGGAAAACACCGAATCGGTGCACGAGCGCAGCAGGAACGCCCGCTGCAACGCCGCCAGGGTGTGGTTGACCGCGCCGACCGAGGCGAACGGCCCGAAATATTCCCCCACCCGGTTGCGGGCGCCGCGATGCTTGACGATCTGCGCCCAATCATGATCGCCGGTGATCAGGATATAGGGGAAGGTCTTGTCATCCTTCAGCAGGATGTTGTAGCGCGGCCCCAGCTTCTTGATCAGGTTGCTTTCCAGCAGCAGCGCCTCGACCTCGGTGTGGGTGGTGATCACCTCCATGGTCGCGGTTTCGGCGATCATGCGCTGGATGCGCAGGGTCTGCCGCTCGGGGTGGGTATAGGCCACCACCCGCTTCTTCAAATTCTTGGCCTTGCCCACATACAGCGGGTCGCCCTTGGCATTGATCATCCGGTACACGCCGGGGCTGGCGGGCATGGTTTCCAGATGGCGGGCGATCACCGCGACACCGGTGGCCAGCGGCCCCGGCTGTGCGCTTTTGTCCTGGTCGTCGAAAGGGGCGTCGGGCGTTTCAGGCATGGTCTGACTTAGGCAAAGTTCCGTACTGCGAAAGTTATATCGGCCCTGAACCCCAGGCGGAGAGCGGGGCGCAGGGGAATATCCACGATTCCTGTGGATAAGTCTGTTGGCAAATTGGGGGGCATTTGCCCGACCCCTAGGGACTCCTGGGGTTTGACCGCTTTGCTCAAAAAAGGGGCAAAAAAGTGAAATCGTTATTTTTCAACGCACTAGCGTTCGTCAAGCGTAAATGGACGGTAAAAAACAACGTTTTTCCTCTAGACAACCCCATCCCACCTGGGCTAGCCGCCCCATTTTGAACCCTGTGTAAAACTTGGGCAGGGAAACCCGGATTCCGTGTCTTCCCAAGGCGCTATGCCGCACGGCACAACGAACATGGCAACATCGCGCCCTATTCCTCGGGGGCGGTGCCGCCCGGCGCCCATTGCAGGTGCTGGCCACCGTCCAGGGCGATCATCTGGCCGGTGAACGACTGTGCCCCCAGGGCGAAGCGCACAGCCCGGCAGATTTCCTGGGGATCGGTGCCGACCCGCAACGGCGTGCCCGCGCATTGGGCAGCGAATTGCGCATGGGTCTGCCGCGCGCTGGGCAGGGCAGGCCCCGGCCCCACGCCGACCACCCGCACGCGCGGCGCCAGCGCCAGCGCCAGGGTCTGGGTCAGGGTCCACAGCCCGGCCTTGGACAAGGTATAGGTGGTGAAATGCGGCGTCAGGTTCCACACCCGCTGATCCAGCAGGTTGACCACCACGCCCTGGGCCGAGGCAGGCAGCCGCCGCGCCAGTTCCTGGATCAGCACGAAGGGGGCGCGCAAATTGACCTCCATGTGGAAGTCCCAGCCCGCGCGGGTGGCGGTCAGCGCCTCGTCCCGCTCGAAGGTCGAGGCATTGTTGACCAGCACCCCCACCGGCCCCAACGCCTGTTCCGCCCGTTCCACCAGCGGCACGGTTTCCGCCTCTTGCGCCAGATCGGCGGCCAGCACCACGGCGCGGCGGCCCTGGTCGCGGATCAGCCCGGCCACCGCCTCGGCCTCGGCGGTCGAGGCCGAGCAGTGAAGGGCGACGTCGAAGCCCGCTTGCGCCAGGTCCAGCGCGATGGCCCGGCCGATGCGACGGCCGGCGCCAGTGACCAGGGCGACACGGGGCAGATGGGGGGAAAGAAAGTCGGACATGCCCGCAGCATGGCCGAGCCGCCCGCCCGACGCAAGACCGCCGACTGCCGCTCAGCCCGCCTTGGCGCCGCGAATTTGCGGGCGGCGCACGTTGACCACCTGCACCTGCGGCCGCGCCGGGGCCTCGGCCTGGATGGCGCCCAGGGCTTGCAGGAACGCCCCGGCATGGGCCGGGCGGCGACGGGGGTCGGGGTCGGTGGCCTGGGCCACCAGGGCGGCCAGCGCCTCGGGCGCCGGCGGCGGCAATTGCACGGCGCCACTGGACAGGTCGGGCAACGCGCCGGTCAACAAGCGATAGGCCAGCACGCCCAGGGAATAGACGTCGGCTTCCGGTCCGACGGCGGTGGCGTTCTCGCGCTGCTCGGGCGCCACGTATTCGGTGCGGCCCAGCCAGTGATCGGGCAGCGGCGGATTGCGTTCGGGCAATTTGACCATGCTGAAATCGGCCAGCTTGACCTGGCCGTTCTCGCGCGCGGTCAACAGGATGTTGGACGGCATCACCGCCCGATGCACCATGCCGCGCCGATGCACCGCCCCCAGGGCCGAGGCCAGTTGCCGCAACAGCGTCAGGGCGCGCGGCAGGGCGACGCGGCGTGGCTGGTCCAGTTCCGCCCCGCCCGCGACCACCACATCCTTGCCGATTTCATAGGGCAGGTGCGCCGCCTGATAGGGCATGACGAAGAACGGGTGGCCGTCCACCACCTCCATGGTCTTGACCGCGACGATGTGGGGATGGTCGAAAGCGGCCAGGGCGCGGGCCTCGACCTGGAACCGGGCCAGCCATTGCGCCGGGCTCAGCGGCCCGCTTTGGCCGGGGGCCACGGTGAACAGCTTGACCGCCACCGGCACCTGCAAGTCGGGATCGTGGCAGAACAGCACCTTGGCGTAACCCGTGGTGATCGCCGCCTTGTGGATGACGTACTTGCCGACCCGCTCCATGAAACCCCTTCCCCGCGTCGCGTCCACCTGCCCACGCAGTCTAGCAAATTCGGACATCAGCGTCGCGGCACATGTACGAAAGCGAACGGCCCGCCCCTGGCGGGGCGGGCCGTCGCGTCATATGCGGAAACCGATCACCACTTGATCTGTTCCAGCGAGTGGAAGTCCACCTGATCGCTGCTGCCGTCGGCATGGTGAATGACCACCGTGCCGTCCTTGTCCGACCCCAGATTGGTCAGATGCTCGGCATTGTCGGTGGTGACGGTCCAACTGTCGCCGCCGGTGATGCTGATGTCCACGGTGACGCCCGCACCCAGGCTGCTGATGTCCAGAGTGTCGGTCCAGTTGGCGCCGCCATGCACGGTGTCGTGGCCGTCGCCGAAATCGAACAGGAAGGTGTCGGACCCGTCGCCGCCGACCAGCGTGTCGTTGCCGGTGCCGCCGATCAGGGTGTCGTTGCCCGCCTCGCCATACAGCGTGTCGTTGCCGGAACCGCCCTTCAGCAGATCGTCGCCGTTGCCGGTATAGATCAGGTCGTTGCCCGCGCCGCCATCGACGGTGTCCTTGCCGACGACGTTCAACGCCTCGCTGTTGTCGAAGGTGTCGTTGCCCGCGCCCAGATTGACCACGCTGCCCCCGGCCGCGCCATAGACATAATCGTCATGGGCGGAACCGTTGACGTTCTCGATGCTGCTGTAGGTATCGCCCTGGGCGTCGCCACCGGTGCCGGTGCCGCCGGAACCGCCATAACCATGGCCGTCGCCCGCGCCCAGATAGACGTTCACCCCGGCGCTGCTGTCGGAATAATCGGCGGTGTCGGTGCCCGCGCCGCCGAACAGCTTGTCCGCCCCGGCGCCGCCGTTCAGCACGTCGTTGCCCGCGTCACCGCTGAGATAGTCGTTGCCGGTGCCGCCCAACAGGGTGTCGTTGCCGTCATTGGCGAAGATGTAATCGTCGCCCGAGCCGCCGTCCACGGTGACGGAGCCGTAGGTGGTGCCGTCCGAGTAATTGAGGTCAACGATGTCGTTGCCCGCACCGGCGTTGATCACCTCGACACTGTTCAGGTTGGAGATATGCACGGCGTCGTCGCCGCTGCCCATCACCAGGGTGTCATGCCCCGAACCACCGAAATAGGTGTCGTTGGTGGCGTTGTAGCCGTTGGAATCCACCGTCTTGTCGGTGCCGTCCTGGGCACGGCCGCCCTGGTCCTGGTAATCGGCGTCCAACCAGCCGTTCACCTTGTCGGCGCTGTAGACGAAGGTGTCGTTGCCGCCGCCGCCATACAGCGTGTCGCTGCCCTGGCCGCCCGACAGGGTATCGGCACCGGCGCCCAACAACGCGCCCAAATCGATATGGGCCGAGGTCGAGGCGCTGGCGGTGGTGACGCCCTCGTGCGAGATGGCGGTCACGGTCAGGTCGATGGCGGTGACGCTGCCGTCGGTGGGAACCTTCAGTTCCAGCCCCGCCAACTGGTCGGCGGTCAGGGTGTAGGTGCCGTCGGCATTGGCCGCCAGGGCATCGCCGTCGCCGTCCACCAGGGTGACGCCGGACGGCAGGCCGCCGATGACGTAGGTCAGGGTTTCGGCGCTGTCGGTGGTGGTGCCGGTGATGCCCAGCGCGGCATAGGCGTAACCGCCGTCGCCCGCCTGGGATTCGGTGAAGTCGTCGCCATAGATGACGTCGCCGCCCGAGCCGCCGGTGATGGTGTCGTTGCCGACATTGCCCACCAGGGTGGTGCCGCCCGAACCGGTGGCATCGATCACGTCGTTGCCCGAACCGCCGAAGGCGGTGTCATAGCTGGCGGCATGCACGGTGTCGTTGCCCGACCCGCCATACAGGGTATCGATGCCGCCGTTGCTGTTCAGGGTGTCGTTCCCGGCGCCGCCATAGGTCTTGCCGCCCCACGAACTGGCGGTGACGGTGGACGACGCCGCCGAGCCGCTGGCGTCGAAATCATAGGCCGAACCGGCCGACGAGGTCGTGCTGGTGGTCGCCTGGATGTTGACGTCGTTGAAGTCGCGGTCGCCGCCGCCCGAGATGTCTTCCCAGTTCTGGTTGCCGCCAGAGGCATTGTCCACCATGTGCGCCAGTCCGTCGGCGTTCAGGGCGCTGGTGCTGAACAGCACGTTGGCGCCTTCGCCGCTGAGCGCATGGCCATCCGAATCCACCACCCGCCAATTGCCGTTGCCGTCCTTCGAGAAGGTGACGCTGTCGCCCGCCTTCAGGCCGCAATTCTTGTCGTCGCCATCGGGGATGATGAAATAGCCGATGCGGCTGGGATCGACGCCCGAGATGGTGGCGGTCTGGTTGACGGTGGCGTTGGCGTCGTCGAACAGGATCTTGCCGCTGGTCGGGTTGCCGTTGTCGTCCAGGATGAAGTAGCCGTAGGTGTTGTCATACCCGGCCGAGCCGCCCAGGTTGGTCAGGCTGACCACCGTTTCCTGCACCTCGCCCACCGACACCGACACCACCGGGGTATCGGCCATGGGGGTGACGGTGATGGTGACGGGCACGTCCACGCTGCCGCCGTTGCCGTCCGAGACGCGCACGGTGAAGCTGTCGCTGCCGTCCCAGCTGGCATCCTTGGCGGTGAAGGTGAAGTTGCCGTTGGAATCCACGCTCAGCGTGCCGTTGTGGCTGGCGCCATCGGCGACCACGCTGTAGCTGAGGGCATCGCCGTCGGCGTCGGACGCCGCGATGGTGCCGGTGACGGTGGTGGCGGCGCTGGTGGTGCTTTCGGCAGCGGTGCCGCCGCTGACCTGCGTCACCACCGGGGCCTCGTTGGCCGATTCCACGTTGACCGTGACGGTGGCGGTATCGGTGCCGCCATGGCCGTCGGACACGGTGTACTGGAAGGTGGCGGTGCCGATGAAGCCGCCCTCGGGGGTGAACACCACGTTGCCGTTGGCGTCCAGCGACACGGTGCCGTGGCTGGCGTTGCCGACGCCCGTGATGGTCAGGCTGTCGCCGTCCACGTCGCTGTCATTGGCCAGCAGGTCGGCGGCCTGGATCGTCACCGGATTGCTGCCCGCGGTGCCGGTGGTGTCGCCCGCCGCCACGGCCTCGCCGGTGACGGTGGTGGTGGCGGTGGCGCCGCCATTGGCCTCGGTCGTCGTCACCGCGGTGGTGACGCCCGACAGGTCGAGGGCATGGTCGGCGCTGACCGTGACGGTGGCGTCGCCCGCGCCGTTCAGCGGCACGGTATAGCTGCCGTCGGCGTTGGCGGTCAGCACCTGGCCGCCGACACTGACGGTGGCGCCCGCCGGAACGTTGTCCAGCGTCGCCGAGGACAGCGTCTCGCTGCCGTCGGT
>JAEXAH010000076.1 GCA_023458315.1 Pseudomonadota bacterium | reverse complement strand
CCCGGGGCGGGGGGTGTTCTCGACCCCCGCGCCCTGTTTCCCCACCCGGTGAAACAGGTGTGGCTGGAGGTGGGTTTCGGCGGCGGCGAACACGTCGTCGCCCAGGCCCGTCTGCATCCCGAAATGGGCATCATCGGCTGCGAACCGTTCCGCAACGGCGTCGCCAGCCTGCTGGGCCATCTCAACGGCAGCGACATCGACAACGTGCGCATCCACCCCGAGGATGTGCGGCAACTGTTCCCGGCCTTCCCCGAGGGCTCGCTGGGCCGCGTCTTCGTGCTGTTCCCCGACCCCTGGCCGAAAAAGCGCCACGCCGAGCGCCGCTTCATCGGCCGCGAGAACCTGGATTCCCTGGCCCGCATCATGGCCGACGGCGCCGAATTGCGCGTCGCCTCGGACGATCCCGTCTATCAGGACTGGGCGGCCGAACAATTGCGGGCGCACCCGTTGTTCGAGGAAGTCCAGGTCACGACCGACCGCACCGAACTGCCCCAGGACTGGCCGCCGACCCGCTATGAACTGAAGTGCCTGGCGGAAAACCCGCCGGTGTTCTTTCGCTTCCGCCGCAAGGCGCGGGGCTGATTGCCGACTCAAGACTTGCGTCTTTGGCCGAATCCGCATAAGGTCCGCCACTAGACACATTCTTGCTTCCCTTCCAAGAAGCGTTCATCGCAGGAGGAAGGGACCGTGAGAGTGGGCCGTAGGCCCACTTTTTTGTTTTTTTAAGGACCCTTTAGGTCGCAAGGCGTCGAGGGAATGGACCTTCAGCAGCGTTTGGATGAACTGATCGCGCCGCCGCTCGAAAGCATGGGCTACGAGCTGGTGCGAGTCATGTTCCAGGGCAAGACCCGCCCCACACTTCAGATCATGGCCGAACGCAAGGACGGCGCGCCGATGACGGTGGACGATTGCGCCGACATCAGCCGCTCGGTTTCGGCCCTGCTGGACGTGGAAGACCCCATCCAGGGCGGTTACGTCCTGGAAGTCAGTTCGCCCGGCATCGACCGGCCGCTGACCCGCGCCAAGGATTTCGTCGCTTGGACCGGGCACGAGGCCAAGGTGGAATCGCTGGTGGCCGTGGACGGCCGCAAGCGGTTCCGCGGCACTCTGCTGGGGCTGGACGAGGCGGGGCATCTCAGGCTGCTGACCGAAACGGGCGAGGCGTTGATCCCGCTGGCCGACATCAAGCTGGCCAAGCTGGTGCTCACCGACGCCCTCATCGACGCCGTGACCAAAGGGCCGGAAGGCCAGGGATAAGAGAAACGATGGAACGAATCGCTGCGCTTCCCCGCCCCGAATTGTTGCAGGTCGCCGACGCGGTGGCACGTGACAAGGGCATCGACCGCGACGAGGTGCTTGAAGCCATGGAGCAGGCCATCCAGAAGGCCGGCCGCTCCAAGTACGGTCACGAGCACGACATCCGCGCCCACATCGACCGCAAGACCGGCGAGATTCAACTGGCCCGCTTCATCGAAGTGGTCGAGGAAGTCGAGAACGAGGCGACCCAGTTGCCGCTGGCGCGTGCGCTGAAGAAGATGCCGGGCGCCAAGGTCGGCGACTTCATCGTCGATCCGCTGCCGCCCATCGATTTCGGCCGCATCGCCGCGCAGACCGCCAAGCAGGTCATCGTGCAGAAGGTGCGCGACGCCGAGCGTCAGCGCCAGTTCAACGAATACAAGGACCGCATCGGCGAGATCAGCAACGGTCTGGTCAAGCGCGTCGAGTTCGGCAACGTCATCGTCGATCTGGGGCGCGCCGAGGCGCTGCTGCGCCGTGACGAACTGATCCCGCGCGAAACCTTCCGCACCGGCGACCGCGTGCGCGCCTATATCTACGACGTCCGCCAGGAACCGCGCGGCCCGCAGATCTTCCTGTCGCGCACCCATCCGACCTTCATGGCCAAGCTGTTCGCCCAGGAAGTGCCGGAAATCTATGACGGCATCATCGAGATCAAGGCGGTGGCCCGCGATCCGGGCTCGCGCGCCAAGATCGCGGTGATCAGCCACGATTCGTCCATCGACCCGGTCGGCGCCTGCGTCGGCATGCGCGGCAGCCGCGTCCAGGCGGTGGTGGCCGAGTTGCAGGGCGAGAAGATCGACATCATTCCGTGGTCCGGCGAATACGCCACCTTCGTGGTCAACGCCCTGGCTCCGGCCGAAGTGACCAAGGTGGTGCTGGACGACGAGAACCACGCCATGGAAGTGGTGGTGCCCGACGACCAGTTGAGCCTGGCCATCGGCCGTCGCGGCCAGAACGTGCGTCTGGCGTCGCAACTGACCGGCTGGTCCATCGACATCATGACCGAGGCCGAGGAATCCGAGCGTCGCAACGAGGAATTCCGGTCCCGCTCCAAGATGTTCATCGACGCCCTGGACGTGGACGATGTCATCGCCCACCTGCTGGTGACGGAAGGCTTCTCGACCGTCGAGGAAGTGGCCTTCGTGCCGACCGAGGACCTGAGCGGCATCGAGGGTTTCGACGAGGACGTGGCCGCCGAGTTGCAGAACCGCGCCAAGGCCTTCCTGGCCGAGCAGGACGAGCGTTACGACGCCATGCGCAAGGATCTGGGGGTCGAGGACGCCCTGGCCGCCATCGAGGGCCTGTCGCCCAACATGCTGGTCAAGCTGGGCCATCGCGGCATCAAGACCCTGGACGATCTGGGTGATCTGGCCAGCGACGAACTGGTGGACATCATCGGCAAGGACGACATGAACGAGGACCAGGCCAACGCGGTCATCATGGCTGCCCGCGCCCATTGGTTCGAGGACGGTCAGGCGTAAGATATGGAGGACTGGGCCGAGGCGGATCAGCCCGGCGGGCCGCAGCGCCGGTGCATCGTCACCGGGCAGGTCCGCCCCAAGGAAGAACTGCTGCGGTTCGTGGTGTCGCCGTCCGGCGAGGTGGTGCCCGATGTGGAACGCCGCCTGCCGGGCCGGGGAATCTGGTTGAGCCCCCGGCGGGATGTGGTAAATACGGCCGTGTCCAAGCGTTTGTTCGCCAGGGCGGCGCGACGGGCGGTGGCCGTGCCCGAGGATTTGGCCGATCGGGTGGCGGCGCTGTTGTGCCGCCGCTGTCTCGACGCCATGGCCTTGGCCCGCCGCGCCGCGCAGGCGCTGTGCGGGTTCGAAAAGGTCAAGGCCGAGGTCAAGGCCGGTCGTGTGGCGGTGCTGGTTCAGGCCCGTGACGCCGCCGAAGACGGGAAATGCAAGATGCGCGCTTTGGCATCGGGCGTTCCCGTGGTTGAATTGTTCGACGCGGTCGAGTTGGGCGCTCCCTTCGGTCGCGATCAGTCGGTGCACGCCGCCCTGTTACGGGGCGGTCTGGCGCGGCGGCTGGTGGAGGAAGCGGGCCTGCTGGCCGGTTTCCGAGAGGGGGCGGTGTCGCGTCCGGACCAGGACACGGCGCCCGAGGCAGTGTGAGAGTGAACCGGCCGCGCCTCCCGCACGGCCCCGCGAAAGAGACGAAGTCGATTACATGAGCGATTCGAAGGATCAGGAGCGCAAGGCGCCGTTGAAGCTGTCCCAGCCGGGCAAGCTCGAACTGAAGAAGACGGTCGAGGCCGGTCAGGTTCGGCAAAGCTTCTCGCACGGCCGCTCGAAGGTGGTGACGGTGGAAGTGCGCAAGAAGCGCACCTTCTCGGCCGCCGGTGGCGCCATGCATGAAGTGCGCGAGGGCAGCACCGCCGCCGAGGCGGAACTGGCCAAGGCCGTCGCCAACGTCGAGATGTTGCAGCAGGCGGTCAACGCCCACGACCTGACCCCGCACGAGCGCAACGCCCGCGCCGCCGCGCTGGAGGCCGCCAAGCAGGCCGCCGAGCAGGCCCGCGTGCGTGCCGAGGAAGAGGCCCGCGCCCGCGCCGAGGACGAAGCCCGCGCCCAGGCCGAGGAAGCGGCCCACGCCGCCGCCGCCGAGGACGAGCAGCCCGAGACGGTGGACGAGGAACCGGTCGCCGAGCCCGCCGCCGTCGAGGTCGCGGCTCCTGACGCCGCTTCGGCTCCGGCGCCGACGGCTCCCGCCGCTCCGGTCGCCGCCGCGCCCGCCGCCCCGGCCGAGCCCCACCAGGGTCCGCGCATGACCGCGCCGCC
>JAEXAH010000075.1 GCA_023458315.1 Pseudomonadota bacterium | reverse complement strand
CCCCAATAGCACACCGGGCCGACGATCAGGCCCAGGATCAGGGCGCCCGACACGCTGACGAAACCGCAGGCCGGGGTGATGACCACCAGACCGGCGACGGCGCCCGACACCGCGCCCAGCAGCGACGGCTTGCCCCGGATGACCCATTCGGCCACCGACCACGACACCACGGCGGCGGCGGCGGCGACCTGGGTGTTGATCATGGCCACGGCGGCGGAACCGCCCGCCGACAGGGCGGAACCGGCGTTGAAGCCGAACCAGCCGACCCACAGCAGCGAGCCGCCGATCATGGTGTAGGCCAAGTTGTGCGGCGCCAGGTTCTCGGACCCCAGGCCGGACCGCTTGCCCAGCATGATGGCGGCGATCAGACCGGCGACGCCCGAGTTGATGTGCACCACGGTGCCGCCCGCGAAGTCCAGCACGCCGTCACCCAGCAGCAGGCCGCCCGGACCCCACACCATGTGGGCCACCGGCACATAGACGAACAGCAGCCACAGCGACACGAACAGCATGGCCGAGCTGAACTTCATGCGATCGGCCGGACCGCCCAGGATGATGATCGGGGTGATCAGGGCGAACGTGCCCTGGAACATCACGAAGACGAATTCGGGAATGGTGCCCGCCAGGGTGTCGGGGGCGATGCCCGCCAGCAGCGCCTTGTCGAAGCCGCCGAAGAAGGCGTTGCCCTCGGTGAAGGCCAGGGAATAGCCGACCGCCACCCACAGGATGGTCAGCAGACCGGCGCCGAACATGGACTGCATCAGCACGGCCAGCACGTTCTTCTTGCGCACCAGACCGCCGTAGAACAGCGCCAGGCCGGGGATCAGCATCATCAGCACCAGCACCGACGAGATCAGCATCCACGCGGTGTCGCCGGAATTCAGCACCGGGGCGGCGGCGGGCGCGGCCTCGGCGGCGGCTTCGGCGGCGGCTTCCTGGGCGAAGGCGGCACCGGTGGCCAGCCACGCCGGAACGGCGGCGGCCAGGGCGGCGCCCGTCTTGCGAAGGGACAAAGTCATGAAGGTTCCCCCTTTACAGAGCTTCGGGACCGGCTTCGCCGGTGCGGATACGCAGGGCCATGCCCAGATCCTGAACGAAGATCTTGCCGTCGCCGATCTTGCCGGTGCGGGCGGCGGTGGAGATGGCCTCCAGCACGGCGTCGACCAGTTGATCGTCCACGGCGGCTTCCAGCTTCAGCTTGGGCAGGAAGTTCACCGCGTATTCGGCACCGCGATAGATCTCGGTCTGGCCCTTCTGGCGGCCGTAGCCCTTGACCTCGGTGACGGTCATGCCCTGGATGCCGATGCCGGACAGCGCCTCGCGCACTTCGTCCAGCTTGAACGGTTTGATGATGGCGGTAATGAGCTTCATTGCGCTCCCCTCGGATCGTCCGCCCGCCGACAGCGCAGCGCGGCCAGTGCGGAATGTGGTGTCGAGAAGGGTTTGCAACCCCCGTGCCGTTTTCCCAGGCACAGGAATCCTTGCCCAAACCGCCACTGCCCCGCGCAGCATTGCACACAAATCAGGCAGATGCGAAGCGGTCGCACATTTTCCAGGCAGGAAACGCATTCCCGGCTTCAGGAAACAGGACGGGCGCAAAGGGTTTCCCCTTTGCGCCCGTCCTGTCCATCCGGCAGAGGTCAGGCTGCCGGAACGAACTCGGTCATGGCATCGACCACGCAAGCCCGCAGATACTCGGCCGAGGCGGAATCGGCCAGCAGGTGGAAATCCTCGCCCTGGCGGATGACGATGCCGTTCAGCCGCGCCACCGAGGTTTGGGCAACCATCCCATCGGCGAAGACATGACGGCGCAGGTCGATGCCGCACAGCTTGGCCATCATGGCGGGCACCGCCGGGCCGCCCAGATGGAACCAGCAATGGCTGTCGCGGCGCGGCAGCGGAAAGCACAGACCGGCCCCGGCTTCCCAACTCCAGGCGGCGTCCAGACGTTCCACCAGCCCCGGGTCGGGCCGTCCCAGCAGCAGGAACTCGCCCGCCGACAAGCGCGCCAACAGCGAACCGTCGGCCTGAAGGGTGGCGCGGTTGGGCACATCGGGAACGGTCAGCCCCTGGGCGGTCAGCCAGTGCGGCGTGTCGGCACCCTTGAAGCCGGTGCGGGCGACGGACGACAGATCGGTCAACACCACCGAGGCAGCGGGAACGGCGCTGATGCTCATGATCACATCTCCTGCCGGGCGTTGTGGGGATCATAGAAGGGAATGGGCACCACCCGCGCCGTCACCATCACCCCGCCATCGGCCCGCACCTGGAAGGCGCTGCCCGGCGCGCTTTGGTCCGGCGCCACATAGGCCAGACCGACCACCTTGCCCAAGGTGGGCGAGTCGGTGATGGAGGTGACGCGGCCGACGATGGCATCGCCCCGGATCACCAGATGGTTTTCCTTGGGCACCACCGGCGCCGCCGGGTCCAGTTCGAAGCCGACCAACTGGCGGCTCAGGCCCTTGGCCTCCAGCGCATCCATGGCCGCCTTGCCGATGAAATCCGCCTTCTTGCGGCCCACCGCCCAGCCCATGCCCGCTTCCAGCGGATGGGTCAGGCTGTCGGTGTCCTGGCCGACGATGATGTGGCCCTTTTCCAGACGCAGCACGCGCTGCGCCTCGATACCCACCGGACGCAGGCCGAAGCCTTGCCCGGCGCTGCTCAGCCTGTCCCACAATTCGGCGCCACGGCTGGCCGGGACATGGATTTCATAGCCCAACTCGCCACCGAAGCCGATGCGCATCAGCCGTGCCGGAATACCGGCGACCGTTCCGGTGCGGATCGCCAGATAGGGGAAGTCCTGGGCGCCGATGGCGACATCGGTCCCCGCCGCCGCCAGCACGTCGCGCGCCCGTGGCCCCAGCAGATTGATTGCGGCATAGGCGGCGGTGACGTTGGCGATGTCCACCTTCATGCGCCATTGCGCGTTGAAGAATTGCATCAGCCGGAAAACACGATCCACGCCGCCGGTGGTGGCGGTGACGTAGAAATGCTGGGCATGCAGACGGGCGGCGACGCCGTCGTCGATGATCGCCCCGGTCTCGTCCAGCATCAGGGCATAGCGCAACTTGCCCACCGCCAGCTTGTCATAGGTCCAGGTGTAGATGCGTTCCAGGAAGGCGGCGGCGTCGGGGCCGCGCACCTCCAGCTTGCCCAGGGTCGAGACGTCGATCAGACCGGCGGCGGTGCGCGCCGCCGCGACCTCGTCCGGGATGGCGGCGGCGGAACCGTACCAGGCCGGGCGCATCCACAATCCGGCCACCATCATCTTGGCCCCGGCGGCCACATGCTGGCGGTGCATGGCGGTCAGGCGGGTCGGCTCGAAGCCGCGCCCGGCCAGATGGCCCATCTTCTCGCCGATGACCGGCGGGCGGACGGTGATGGTTCCCACTACCGGCGGGGTGATGCCGGTGGCGGCGGACAACGCCTTTTGCACCAGGGCGTTATACAACTTGCCCTGGCTTGGCCCCATGCCCGCCGTGGTGAAGCGCTTGAGCAACTGGATATGGTCCCAGCCCATGGCGGCGGCATCGACGATGTCGCGCACCTGCACGTCCTCGTCGAACTCGATGAAATCCTTGCCCTTGGGATGGGGAAAGATGGGATGGGGATAGGTCCGTCCGGCGGCATCCCCGGCCACCGGCGGCGGCACCGCCACCGCCTTGCCCGCATGGGCGGCGGCGGCCAGACCGGCGCGGGCGCCGTCCTCGGCAGCGGCGCCCCACACCCCGGCCACCGACCCGGCAGCATAGAGGCCCGGCGGAGTCGCCTCGACCCGCGGCATGCAGGTGGCATCGTCGGGCACCAGCCGGGCGCCGCCCTGGCTGAGCAATTGGGTCAGCGGCACATAGCCCACCGAGACGCAGACCACATCGCAGGCGATCTCGTCCCCCGCCGGGCCAAAGGCCCCTTGGCCGGTGACGGGGGCCAGCCGCACGGCGCGCACATGGTTCGCGCCCTCGATGGCCTCGGCGATGCAGGTGCGCGGCTGTACGGCGATGCCCCGGGCCTTGACCGCCGCGACGCGCGGGTCATCGCCCGGCGCCACCCGCAGATCGGCCACCGCCGCCACCGCGATGCCAGCGTCCAGCAGGTCCAGCGCCACGCCATAGGCATCGTCATTGCCCGCCAGCACCACGGCGCGGCTGCCGGGCTTGACCGCCCACAGCCGCATCAGCCGTTGCGCGGCGCTGCCCAGCATGATGCCCGGCAAATCGTTGCCGCGGAACACGGCGGGCTGTTCGTGGGCGCCGGTCGCCACCACCACCGATTTGGCGCGCAGCTTGTACAGGCGGTTGCCCCGCGTCACCGACAGCCAATTGTCGGCGAACAGGCCCTGGGCCACCGCATCGGACAACACCGTGACCAGCGGATGGGCGGCGACGCGGGCGGCCAGATCGTCCACACCCTCACCGACAAAGGTTCGGGCGCCGCCCAGGATGGGATTGTCATCCACCAGCACCACCTCGGCCCCGGCCTCGGCCGCCGCCAGCGCCGCCGACAGACCGGCGACGCCGCCGCCGATCACCGCCACGTCGGCGAACAGATATTGCTTGTCGTAGGTGCCGTGCGGCGTCTGGGGATCGACTGTCCCCAGACCGGCCAGCCAGCGGATCACCGGTTCCCAGAATTTCCAGGCGACGCGGGGCGTGAAGAAGGTGCGGTAGTAAAAGCCCACCGGCAGGAAGCGCGAGAATTTCTCAAGCAGCCGCCCCTTGTCCGAAGCCAGCCCGCCGAAAGTGTTGACCGCCGACACCATCAGGCCGTCGCTGACGGCGCGCTTGCAGGCATAGACGTTGGGCTCGGCCCCCACCTGCACCATGGTGTTGGCTTCCAGCCCGGCGGCGGAGACCAGACCGCGCGGGCGGTGGTACTTGAACGAGCGCGAGATCATCCACTGACCGGCGGCGGCCAGGGCGCTGGCGATGGTGTCGCCGCCCAAGGCATGGATTTCCCGCCCCTCGAAGGTGAAGCGCACATTGCGGCTGCGATTGATCAGGCGGCCATAGGGGGCCGGAAGGCGGTTGCTCACAGGGCGTCTCCTTCAGGCAGCTCGGACACCGGATAGGTGCGCAGGATCTCGTCGGTGGCGAGGTGACGCTCGGCCACGAACCAGTACGAGGTCGGCACATGGCACCACCATTCCCGCACCACCTGCGGCCGGTTGGTCTTGTGGAACAGATAGTCGGCCACCTGGACCGGATCGGCGCCGGGCGCCGGGCGCGGCCGCACCTCGCCGCCATAGGAGAATTCCGAGATGTTGCGCGGCCCGTTCAAGGGGCAGGTCATGATCTTCATTGCCGTTTCCCCCTTACGACCCGACCGACGCGGCGCCCGCCTCGCCCACCTGCTCGAAGCGGGTGAAGCGGTCGTGGCGGAAGGCGGCCAGGATATCGGGCTGGGTATCGGTGGCGACGCATTCGGCCATGCGCTTGCCGCAGACCGGTGTCGCCTTGAACCCCCAGGTGCCCCAACCGGCGTCGATGTAGTAATTGGCCAGATGGGTCTTGCCCATGATCGGCGCGAAATCGGGGGTCATGTCGGCCATGCCCGCCCATTGCCGCATCACCCGCGTTTCCGCCAGGAACGGGAACAGTTCCAGCATGTGGCCCATCAGCCCTTCCTTGAAGTCCAGGGTCGAGCGGGTGGACCACAGCGGATAGGGATCGACGGCACCGCCCATCACCAGCTCGCCGCGCTGCGATTGCCAGATGTAGCAATGCAAGCTGCCCGACACGATGATGGAATTGATGATCGGCTTGACCGGCTGCGACACGCAGGCCTGAAGCGGCACGGTGCGGATGGCGAGGCGCAGCCCGGCCATGGCGGCGACGTGCGAGGTGGCGCCCGCCACCGCCTGCACCACGCGCCCCGCCTGCACGGTGCCGCGATTGGTGTGCACGGCGGTGACTTTGTCGCCCGCGATCTCCAGCCCGGTGACTTCGGTCAATTGGTGGATTTCCACGCCCATTTGCGCGGCGCGGATGGCATAGCCCCAGGCGACGGCGTCGTGGCGGGCGGTGCCGCCCACCGGATGATGCAACGCCCCCAGGATGGGATAGCGCGCGTCCTCGCCGACGTTCAGCATGGGCTCGATTGCGGCGACACCGGCGGTGTCCACCACCTCGGACCGCACGCCCAGATGCTTGTTGACCTCGGCCCGCCAGCGCATGGTGCGCAGGCTGGCATCGGTATGGGCCAGGGTCAGGTGGTTCTTGCGGGTGTACATGACGTTGAAATCCAGTTCCTGGCTCAACGTCTCGAACAGGCCCATGGATTCCTTGTAGAACGCCACGCCCTCGGGCGTCAGGTAATTGGCGCGGACGATGGCGGTGTTGCGTGCCGTGTTGCCGCCGCCCATATAGCCCTTGTCCAGCACCGCCACCGAGCGGATGCCCCAGGTCTTGGCGAGGTTGTAGGCGGTGGCAAGGCCGTGGCCGCCCGCGCCGATGATCACCACGTCGTAATGCTTCTTCAACTCGGGCGTCGCCGGAAGCTCGCGCGGCGGCGGCTTGGAGCGGTCACGGAATCCGGCTTTGAGAAGGGCGAGAGGCATGCGCGTCATCCGTCGGAAGAGGATGCGTCACCCTAACAACCCATTTCCTGTGGGGCAACTTTTTTTCTTTTAAGTCGGGGAAGCCGACCGCAATTCCCGCAGAATTCCCGGCAGGGCGCCAAGGGAAGCCAGGAATACCGCCATCATGCCGCCGAAAATCCGTTTCCTGCCATGAACGAAACGCAGTCCTAACCCACCCGCACGAAACGCCGATACAAGCCGCCGATCGCCACCAGCACGCCGCCCAGCGCCAGGAAGGACAAGGCCCGCCACAGGCCGGTCAGGTGCGACAGGTCCAGGACGAACACCTTGGCCACCACCAGCAGCACCACCGCCAACCCGGCGCGGCGCAACGCCGTCGTGCCGCGCGCGATGCCGCCGCCCAGCAGGGCCAGACCGCCCGCCAGCCACGCCACCGAATAGGTCCACATCTCGGCCGGTTCCACCCCGCCCAGATGCAGGCGCGGCCCGGCGAAGGCGTGCCGCACTTGCAGGCTGAGCCACAGGAAGGCGAAGACGATGGCCAGACCGGCGGCGGCACGCTCGCCCCAGCCCGGCTCGACCGGCATCACCCGCCACAGCACGGCATACAGCAGCGCCGGGGCGGCATAGGCCAGCAGCAGCAGGGCGATCCCGGCATCGGTGGCATTCCACAGCGGATTGAGCAGCGCGGCCTGAAGCCCCACCGCCGAAACAGTGCCCAGCAGCGCCAGAACGCGCGCCGCCCACAGCGGCACCGCGCCGCCGCCGCGATGATGCACCACGCACAGCAGCGCCGCCGCCGCCAGCCAGGCGATGGTGTGCAGGCTGATCTCGGCCAAGGCGGGCGGGGGCGCGACGTCCAGCCCGCCCGCCATCAGATGATGGATTTGCAGGCTGACCAGCAACATGACGCACAGGATGGCGCCGCCATCCAGCACCGCCACCAGGGAATCGGCGGCGATGCGGCGAAAGCGCCGCGCCGCCAGCCAGAAGGCCAAGGCGGGCACGCCATAGCCATACAGCAGCCAGTTGAACGGCCCCGCCCCCAGCGGGTATTCGATGATCTGCGGGTTGAGGGCCAGCCGCGCCAGCACCGCCGCCGCCACCAGCAGCGCCACCCGGCGCAGCCCGGTGATGGAGGTGTGCCACGCCACCCAGGCGATGCCCGGCACCATCAACGCCAGGGCCACGCTCAGCCACGCCTGTTCCAGCGCCATGGTGGCGGCCAGGGCCAGGGCGGCGACCACGCCGATGGCGAATCCGGCCAGCGCCGCCTCCATGCCCAGCCAGTGGCGGCGGGCGGCGACCCGCGCCGCCGCCGCCAGATTGAGCCCGGCCAACACCAGCGCCAGGGCGGTCCAGCCCCATTCCGGCAGGGCGTCGGGCAGACGGGCATAGGACGCCGCCATCAGCGCCACCGGCGCGCCCGCCGCCAGGGCGGCCCAGCGCCAGCGCCGTCGCCCTTTTTTCAGCAGCACGACACCGCCCACCCCGACCAAAGCGGCCATGCCGCCCGCCAGCACCGCCAGATCGCCGGGTTCGGGGGCTTGCCACGCCACCACGATCAGCACCACAACCGCCGCCGCCAGCCACGGCAGCCGGTCGAAGGTGGCGTCGCGGCGGCCAAAGGCCATGCTGCCCAGCACGAACAGCGCCAGCATGCCCTGGGCCACCGCCGAATGGTCGGCGGCCAGCACCACCAGCCCCAACAGCGCGGCGATGATTCCATGGGCCGCCCACACCACGCGCGGCACCATGGGCGCCTCGACCGGCAGGGCCAGCGCCGCCACGCCGGGCACGCCCAGGCGGAACAGCGCGAACAGCAGCGACAGCACCAGCAGGAAACCGCCCAGCACGGCTTCGTCGCCCGGCTGGAACGGATCGATCAGCCACACCCCGGTCCACCCGGCGGCGGCGATCAGCACCGCCCAGGCCAGCCACCACCAGCGGCACCAGCGCAACAAGGCCAGCATGCCCGCCGCGATCACCAGCAGATAGCCGAACAGCCCGATGGCGTCGGGTTCGGCGGCATGGACCAGGGCGGGCACGGCAAAGGCGCCCGCCAAACCCAGCAGCCCCACAAAGGGACCGTGCCCGACCGCCAGCAGCGCCGTCACCGCCGCCACCGCCGCCAGGGCGGCAAAGGTGGGCAGCGGCCCGATCAGCCCGTACAGGCCATGGGCGGCGAACAGGCTGGCGAACAGCATGGCGGCACCCGCCGCCACCAAGGATTGCGGCACCTGGCCGGGCAGGTCGCGGCGGCGCAGCGCATGGCCCAGCATCATCAACCCGGCACCGCCCAAGCCGCCCAGGGACACCCGCACCGCCGGTCCCAACAGCCCCAGATCCACCGACATCTTGACCAGGAAGGCACCGCCCAGCGCCAGCGCCAGCCCGCCCAGCCACACCAGCCACCGTTCGGTCAGCACCTGTTCCACCGCCGGGCGCACGGCCGCGGGCGGCGGTGGCGGTGGCGGTGGCGGTGGCGTTTCGACCTGCGCCACCGTGATTTCTGGCTCGGGTTCCGCGACCGGTTCAGGTTCGGGTTCGGGCATGGGCAGCGGCCCGTCGCGCAGACGCCGCAGCTCGGTTTCCACTTCGGCCAACCGCTTGCGCAACGCCGCCAGATCGCCGCCCACGCGATGGGCCTGCGACTGCGCCAGGATGGCGATGACGAAGGCCGCCCCCGCCAGCAGGATCAACAGGGTGTCCATGTCAGTTGCCCCCCGGCCGCACGAAGGCTTCGGCCAGGGTCTTGACCGCCACGTAATCGGCCTTGCCGGTGGCCAGCAGCGGCAGGCGGTCCACCTTCAGCACCGCCTTGGGCGCCAGCAATTCGGCCAGACCCTGGGCGCGGAAATGGGCCAGCACCGCCTCGCGCGTTGCCTCGGCCCGTTCCGTCACCAGCACCAATTGTTCGCCCTTGCGGTCGTCGGCCACCGCCACCACGGCGTGGTTGCCCTCGGGCCAGCGGGTGCAGATTTCGCCCTCGACCTTGCCCAGACTGACCATCTCGCCCGCGATCTTGGCGAAACGCTTGGCGCGGCCCTGGATGCGCACATAGCCCAATTCGTCCACCGTCACGATATCGCCGGTGTCGTACCAGCCATCGGCGGGCGGCTGAAGCTGGCCGGGGGCCTCGGCGCGGTAATAGCCCAGCATGACGTTGGGGCCGCGCACCCACAGCCGCCCGCCTTCATCGACGCCGGGCATGGGCTCGACCCGCCAGTCGATGCCGGGCAGCAGACGGCCGACGCTGCCCGCCTGGAAATGCATGGGGGTGTTGACCGCCAGCACCGGCGCCGTCTCGGTGGCGCCGTAGCCTTCCATCAGGCGCAGGCCGAACTTGTCCATCCACATCCGGCGGGTGGCGTCCTTGACCTTCTCGGCCCCGGCGAAGACATAGCGCAGGCTGTAGAAATCATAGGCGTTGGCGACACGGCCATAGCCCGCCAGGAAGGTATCGGTGCCGAACAGGATGGTGGCGTTGGTGTCGTACACCATCTCGGGGACGATGCGGTAATGCAGCGGGCTGGGATACAGGAACACCCGCAAGCCCGAGAACAGCGGCAGCAGCAGCCCGCCGGTCAGGCCGAAGGAATGGAACACCGGCAAGGCGTTGAACACGCTGTCGGTGGGGCTGAACGCCACCCGCGCCGCCAATTGCGCGCAATTGGCCAGGATATTGGCGGAGCTGAGCACCACCCCCTTGGGCGTGCCCTCGGACCCCGAGGTGAACAGGATCACCGCCGGATCGGACGGGCGGCGCCCGGCCCGATCGTGGATCAGGCGGGCGAAGGGCCGCGCCAGCAGGCCCGCCAGTTTGGAAACCGGGCCGATGGAATCCGCCACATCCTCCAGGTACAGCAGCCGCACCCGGCTTTCCAGTGCCGCCGCCAGGGCGTCCAGCCGGGCCTGTTCGATGAAGCGGCGCGAGGTGATCACGGTACGGATGCATGCCGCCTCGCACGCCGACAGCACCGCGCCGGAGCCGGTGGAGAAATTGAGCATGGCCGGAACCCGCCCCCGGCCTTGAAGGGCGAAGAAGACGGCGGCGGCGGCGTTGACGTTGGGCAGCATCAGGCCCACCGCCTCGCCCGGTTCGGTACCGCGCGCCAGCACCCGGCCCAGCACCAGGGCGCCGGTCAGCAGGCGGTCATGGCAAAGCGGCTTGCGCGTCACGTCCTCGACCGCCACGGCGCCGCCGCCCGCCTGACGGCGCGCCTCCAGCAACGCCTGGAACAAGGTGCGGTCGCGGTGGTGCGCCGTCTCGAACATCATGCCCGACATCACGTCATACAGGGCGGCGCCGATACGGCGGCGGCGGTCGCGGCCCTTGACACTGTCCGGCACCGCGAAGCGGCGCGGCGACAGCACGGTGATGGTGATATTGGGGAACCAGCGCAGCCGCAGCTTGCCGCGCAGCCGCGAGAACGGCGTGAACTGGGCGCCGTCGATGCGCACCGGCACCACCACCGCCTCGGCGCGGTCGGCCACCATGCCGGGGCCTTCGTAGATCTTCATCAGCGCGCCGGTGACGGTGATGCGGCCTTCGGGGAAGATCACCAGCGACCGGCCCTCGCGCACCGCGCCGATCAGGCTTTTGGTGGACATGGGATTGGTCGGGTCCACCGGAAAGGCATCCACCACCCGCAGGAACGGCCGCACCCACCATTGGCGGGCGATGAAGGTGTTGATGGCGAAGACCGGACGTTCCGGCAAAAAGGCGGCCAGCAGCGCCGCGTCCAGGAACGAGGTGTGGTTGACCACGATCACCGCCCGCTCGCCGAGCTTGGGCAGATGCTCCAGCCCCTGCACCCTGACGCGATAGGCCAGCCGGAACAAAGCGGCGAACACGCCTTTCAGCACCGCGTCGGGCAGCAGGCCGCAGATGTAGACCGCCACCGCCAGATTGGCGATGCCCAGCAGCAGGAACAGGCCGGTGACGCTGACGCCCAGCGCCAGCAGCCCCGCGCACAACACGGTGCCCGCCACCATGAACAGGGCGTTGGCGACATTGTTGGCGGCGACGGCGCGGGCGCGGGCACTGTCGTCGCTGCGCGCCTGAAGGATGGCGTAAAGCGGCACGATATAGACGCCGCCGCACACCGAGAACGCCAGCAGATCGGCCAGCACCCGCCACGAGCCGGGCCGCGCCAGGAATTCGGCCAGCGGCAACAGCTCGGCCGAGGGCTGGGCCGATCCGGCGGCGACGTAAAGATCCAGCGCGAACAGCGTCATGCCCAGGGCGGCGAACGGGACATGGCGGGCGGAAATCTCGCCCTTCAGCAGCCGCCCGCACAACACCGAGCCCAGGCCGATGCCCACCGAGAACATGGTCAGCATCAGCGTCACCGCATGATTGTCGGCGCCCAGCACGTCCTTGGCGAAGGCCGGGAACTGCGCCAGATAGGTGGCGCCCACCAGCCAGAACCACGAAATGCCCAGCACCGCCAGGGTCAGGTCGCGCCGCACCCGGATCAGCCGCCACAATTCGGCGGTGTCGCGGATGGGGGCGAAGCGCACCCGCACGCCGGGATTGCCGTCATGGCCGCGCGGCAGCATCAGGCTGGCGCCGAAGCCCAAGGCCGCCATGCCCAGCATGGACAGCGTCACCATCCAGGCGCCGCCATCCAGCAGGATCAGCGTGCCGCCCGCGATGGTGCCGACCAGGATGGCCAGGAAGGTGCCGCCCTCGATCAGCGCGTTGCCGCCGATCAGTTCGCCCTCGGCCAGCAATTCCGGCAGCACGGCGTATTTGATCGGGCTGGTGAAGGTGGATTGCGCCCCCAGCAGGAACAGCGCCGCCAGCATCACCGGCACGTTGCCCGTCGCCAGACCCCAGGCGCCCAGGGCGGAAATGGGAATCTCGGCCGCCTTCCACGCCTTCATCAGCCGGGTTTTCTCGTACCGGTCCGACACTTGCCCGGCCAGGGCGGAAAACAGGAAATAGGGCGCGATGAACAGCCCGGCCGCCAATGTGGCGAGTATCTTCGGCTCCAGCCCGGCCGAGGCGCCGATGCGGTAGATCACCAGGATGACCAGGGCGTTCTTGAACAGATTGTCGTTGGCCGCCCCCAGGAACTGGCTGACGAACAGCGGCAGGAAACGGCGGTGGCGCAGCAGGCGGAACATACCGTCATGCATCGCGGAACACTCCTAGGGGGTCGTCGCGCCCCGGCACGTGGTCTCCGTCAAGCCCTCAGCCGCCCAGGAATTCCAGTTGCCAGTCCATCTCGTCGGCGGTCAGCGGAAAGACGCCGCCGCGCGAATGCAGGTGGCGGCTGGGCGGCAGGCGCAACAGGCGGGTCTGCAACTGGTCGCACAGCCCCACCGACAGCCCGGCCTTCCACGTCACCGCCACGATGCCCTTGGCGCTTTGCGTCGCCACCGTCTTGCGCACGGTGGCGAATTCCAATCCGGCCAGCACCGCCAGGGCGGCGATGACGAAGGCGTGGTCGCCGCCCGACAGGGCGGCGTCGATGGTGCTTTCGTCCAGCTTGCCCTGGTTCTTCAGGGTCTGGGCCCGCATCAGGGCGGTGGTTTCGTCGGCGGCCTTCCTGGCGTCGGCCTTGGCGATTCCGGTGGCCTCCAGTTCGTCCAGGCGCTTGCGCACCACGGCGGCCACCGCCACCGCCGCGTCGGGTTCCAGATCCTGGCGGGCGGCCAGCCCCTGCAACAGGTTGGCGGCGACGAAACGGGCCAGCTTGCCCGCCGCCTTGGGCGACAGATGCGGCCGTTCCACCAGCGGCTGGTGCCATTGTTCGATATCGGGGGCGCGATCGATCAGGCGGTCCAGCGTTTCCTCGCGGATCTGCGCCGACGGATTGCCCAACAGGGTGGCGATGGCGTCCACGTCGTCGGTGGCGGCGATGGCGTCGGCCACCCGTGCCTTGACCTCGGCGCGCTTGCAGATGGCGGACAGGGCGCCGGGCACCGGACTGGCGGCGATGATTTCCAGCAGGTCGTCGTCGGACAGCACCGGCGAGAATTGCAGCACCGGCGCCGAAACCGCGATCTCGGCGTCGCGGGCCAGACGGCGGATGACCTCGGGCGGGGCGTCGGCCACATCCTTCAGCGCGTCGGACACGATGCCGCGCACCTTGGCGATCTGGTCGCGGGCCAGCATTTCCAGGGTTTCATAGGTCAGGCGGCGCAGACGGTCCTGTTCGTTGGCCGACAGGCCGGGGGCCAGCCGCACGATCTTGGCCGCCAGTTCGCCGCGCACCCCTTCGTCGCCGTCGCCCGCCAGCATCAGATTGGCCTGGGGCGGGGTCTGGGTGTTGCGGGCGACGTGGCGGCGCACCTCGGGGCTGGCATCCTCGGCCAGATAATACAGGATTTCCGGCTGCACGTCGGCGCGGGCCGCCAGTTCGGCGCGCTGCGCGGTGTCGGCCGAGGCCGCCAGTTCGCGCGCCGCTTCGTAATCAAGCTTGCGGCCGTTGCCCAACAGCCGCTTGAACAGACCCAACACCATGCGTCACCCCTTTTCGGCCAGGGCGGGTTCCGGCGGCGGCGCCAGCCGCCAGTCGCCCTTGCCGTCGCGCTTGACCTCGTACATGGCCTTGTCGGCGCGGGCGATCAGCTCGTCCAGGCTTTCCACGCTGGCCCCGGCATGCACCGCCACGCCCAGCGACATGTGCAGCGGCCGTTCGTCCGAGCCGGAATATTCCGCCAGAACCGCCGTGGCCTCCAGCAGATCGCGGCAGCGTTGCACGGCGATATGCTCCTCGGCCGCCTCCAGCCAGATGGCGAATTCGTCGCCGCCCAGGCGGGCGACGATGTCGATGGGGCGGGTGTGGCGCAGCAGCAGATCGCGCACCGCCAGCAGCGCCTGGTCGCCGCGGGTGTGGCCGTGCACGTCGTTGACCAGCTTGAAATTGTCCAGGTCCACATAGATCAGCGCGGCGGGCTTGTGTTCGCGGCTGAGCCGGTGGAAGCGGCGGGCGATTTCCTCGAAAAAGGCGCGGCGGTTGAACAATCCGGTCAGGGAATCGGTGCGCGACAGCCGCAGGATGCGTTCGTGATTGGCGATCTGTTCATTGGCCAGACCGACCTGATTGGCCACGTCGTCGATCAGCAGGCGGTCGTCGTCGCCCCAGGCGGCGCGGCCGTGGTCGCGCCACAGCACCACGGCGCCGTTGATGGACTGGCGATAGCGGCTGACCGAGGCCAAGGCGTGCCAGCCCCCGATGTCCTGGTCGAAATGGTCGCCGCCGACCAGGGCGTCCAGCACGGCCTTTTCCTCGCCGCCCTCGCCGAACTGGGCGGCCAGGGCGAAATCGGACGCCTCGGGGATGATGCGGAAGATCTGGCAGCCGGTGGCGCCCAGCGCGCGGGCGGTGGCCTCGGCGGCGGCGCGCAGCATGTGGGCGGGCTCGACCTCGTCGCGGATGGTGCGCACGATATAGGACAGCAGCCGTTCGCGGTTGTTGGCCCGCGACAGCGCCGCGTCGCGCAGCCGTTCCTGGGTGACGTCGCGGCAGACGCCGCGCGCCCCCCGCCATTCGCCGTTCTCGCCCAGGATGGGGGTCGAGGACAGCAGCACGCAGGCTTCGCCGCCATCGGCCAGCTTCATCCAGACCTCGCGGTCCTCGACCGCCAGGGTGGTGGTGAAGGGCGAGACTTCGCCCGCCACCCCGGCCAGGGCGACGAAATCGCCCGGGTCGCGGCCCACCAGTTCATCGGGGGTGAAGCCCAGCGCGCCCTTGGGACTGACGAAGGCGAAGCGGCCGTCCGTCCCCACTTCCCAGGCGAAATCCGAGCTGATTTCCACCAGATCCTTGTAGCGTTGCCGCGATTCCACCAGCGCCGAGCGCAGGTTGCGCTCCAGCGTGGCGTCGCGGCCCAGGACCAGCAGATGGCCGTCTTCGGTCGGCAGGGCCGACAATTCCAGGATCACCGCGCCGCCGCCCGCCACCGGCAGGGTTTCCACCACCGGGCGGCCGCTGCCCTGGCGCAGGGCGTCAAGCTGGCTGATGCGCCCCTCGGCGATGGCCTGGGCCAGCAATTCGGCGCGGCCGTTGGCCGCCACCACCGCGCCGTTCCGGTCCAGCACCACGGCGGCGCCGCCATAGGCGGACAGCGCCACGGCGCCCAGGCGGAATTCCCGCAACGCGGCACCGTCATTTCGTCCATGCCTGGCCTCGGAAGACGCGCTCATGTTCCCCTGCCCTTGCAACCAGAATTCATCCTTAGCATAGGTCGGACCCCTTCAATAGAGCCGAAACCGCGATGCGCACAGCCCCGGGCGGGACTTTCACGGGCTTGCCTTCTGGGGCGGGCGGGACTATCTCAGTCGGACATGACCGACGCCACGCCCACCGACCCGCGCCGCCAGGGACTGACCCACGTCCGATCCTGGGTGTTCGACCTGGACAACACGCTGTATCCGGCGTCCAGCAGCCTGTTCCCGCAGATCGACGTGCGCATGCGCCAGTTCATCGCCGGGCGCCTGGGCATGGCGCTGGACGACGCCTTCGTGTTGCAGAAACGCTATTACCGCGAATACGGCACCACCCTGCGCGGGCTGATGATCGTCCACGGCATCGAGCCCCAGGAATTCCTGGATTACGTCCACGACATCGACCACACCGTGCTGGACGCGGCGCCACGCCTGGATGCCGCCCTGGCCCGGCTGCCGGGGCGGCGGTTCATCTTCACCAACGGCTCGGAACGGCACGCCATCAGCGTCATGGACCGCCTGGGCATCGGCGCCCGTTTCGACGCCATCTTCGACATCCGCGCCGCCGATTTCATCCCCAAGCCGCAACCGGCCTGCTATGCCGCCATGCTGGCGCGTTTCGGCATCGACGCGCCCGGCGCCGCCATGGTCGAGGACATCCACCGCAACCTGAAGCCCGCCGCCGACATCGGCATGACCACGGTGTGGGTGCGCCAGGACAACCACCCCGACCACAAGGTGGTGCAGCAGGACGAGGACGACCTGAGCCACGTCCACCACGTCACCGACGATCTGGTGGGCTGGCTGGAGGCCATACCCCGCTGATCCCTTGCGCGCGTTGACAGCCATCGCCAGCGCGCTATGTTCCCCCAAACTCCATCACCCCAAGGATAGCGACCATGAGCTTCGCCGATCTGCAAAAGGACGTCGAGAACGCCTGGGAGGCGCGCGACACCATCAATTTCGGGACCGGCGGCAAGATCCGCGACGCGGTGGACACCGCGCTGGGCATGCTGGACACCGGCCACCTGCGCGTGGCGGAAAAGCTGGACGGCGAATGGGTGGTCAACCAGTGGTTGAAGAAGGCGGTGCTGCTGTCCTTCCGCCTGAACGACAACGCCCCCATCCCCGGCGGCCCCGGCACCGCCCACTGGTTCGACAAGGTGCCGTCCAAGTTCGAGGGCTGGGACGACGGCAAGTTCCGCGCCCACGGTTTCCGCGCCGTGCCCGGCGCCATCGTCCGCCGCTCGGCCTTCATCGCCCCGGGCGTGGTGCTGATGCCCAGCTTCGTCAACGTCGGCGCCTATGTGGACACCGGCACCATGATCGACACCTGGGCCACCGTCGGTTCCTGCGCCCAGATCGGCAGCAATGTGCACATCTCGGGCGGCGCCGGCATCGGCGGCGTGCTGGAGCCGTTGCAGGCCGGTCCGGTGATCATCGAGGACAATTGCTTCATCGGCGCCCGCGCCGAAGTGGCCGAAGGCGTGATCGTCGGCGAGGGTTCGGTGCTGTCCATGGGCGTGTACCTGGGCGCCAGCACCAAGATCGTCGATCGCAGCACCGGTGAGGTGTTCATCGGCCGCGTGCCGCCCTATTCTGTGGTGGTGCCCGGCTCGCTGCCCGGCAAGAAGCTGCCCGACGGCAGCGACGGCCCCAGCCTGTACTGCGCGGTCATCGTCAAGCGCGTGGACGAGAAGACCCGTTCGAAGACCTCGATCAACGAGCTGCTGCGGGATTGATGCCGCTGACGGATGCCCGGACCGGGTCCGGGCATCCACATTTCCCCGAAAGGACCGCCCCATGGCGCTTGATCCCGTCGCGCTCGCCCAGGATTTGATCCGCTGCGCCAGCGTCACCCCGGAAGACGCGGGCGCCATGGCGGTTCTGACCCGCGCCCTGGAAGGCATGGGCTTTGCCTGCCACGCGGTGGATTCCGCCACCGGCGGACCGACCATCAAGAACCTGTACGCCCGCCTGGGCGACAGCGGCCCCAATTTCTGCTTCGCCGGGCATACCGACGTGGTGCCGGCGGGCGGCGCCTGGACCGTGGACCCGTTCGGCGGTCAGGTGATCGATGGCCGCCTGTTCGGGCGCGGCGCCGCCGACATGAAGGGCGCCATCGCCTGCTTCGTCGCCGCCGTGTCGCGCTTCCTTGAGGCCGGACCGGCCAGGGGCTCCATCAGCCTGCTGATCACCGGCGACGAGGAAGGCCCGGCGGTGGACGGCACCGTCAAGGTGCTGGAATGGTTGCAGGCGCGCGGCGAAACGCTGGATCTGTGCCTGGTGGGCGAGCCCACCAACCCCCGCCATCTGGGCGAGATGATGAAGATCGGCCGCCGTGGCTCGCTGAACTGCAAGATCAGGGTGTTCGGCACCCAGGGCCATGCCGCCTATCCCCATCTGGCCGACAATCCCATTCCGCGCCTGCTGGAAATGCTGCGCCGCCTGACCGAAAAGCCGCTGGACGACGGCAGCGCCCATTTCCAGGCCAGCACCCTGGCGCTGACCACGGTGGACGTGGGCAACGCCGCCACCAACGTCATCCCCGGCGAGGCCCGCGCCGGGTTCAACATCCGTTTCAACGACCTGCATTCCGGCGCGTCGCTGGAGGCGTGGATACGCGGCATCCTGGACAGCGTCGGCGGCGATTACGACTGCGCCATCGAGGTGTCGGGCGAAAGCTTCCTGACCCAGCCCGGATTGCTGAGCGACACGGTGGCCGATGCCGCCGAGGCCGTCACCGGCCGCCGCCCGGAACTGTCCACCACCGGCGGCACCTCGGACGCCCGCTTCATCAAGAATGTCTGCCCGGTGCTGGAATTCGGGCTGGTGGCCCAGACCATGCACAAGGTGGACGAGCACGTCATGGTCGCCGACATGCACGCCCTGACCGACATCTACGGCCGCGTGCTGGAGCGATTGGTGGGGCAGCCGTGATCACCCTGCCCGAAATGGCCGCCGGCATCACCGGCGCCTTCCGGCTGGCCCGGCGCGACCCCGGCGGGCTGGCGTTCTTCGATTCCAGCCCGCGCGGCTTTTGGAATTCGTTCTGGGCGGCGGCGGTGGTGGCCCCGGCCTTCATCATCATCGATCTGCTGTCCGGCGGCCTGAGTTCGGAAACCGGCGGACGCGAGATCGCCATCAAGCTGATCGGCTATGTGATCGACTGGGTGGCCTTTCCGGTGGTGATGATCACCGTGGCCGATTCCCTGGGCAAATGGCCCGCCTATACCCGCTATGTGGTCGCCTACAACTGGTCGGCGGTGGTGCAGATGGCGGTCCTGCTGCCGGTCGCCCTTCTGGCGGTGACGGCGCCCAGTCCCGCCACCATGCTGCTGGCCCAGGCCGTGACCATCATCATGCTGATCTATCGCGCCTATGTGGCCCATGTGGCGCTGGCGGTGAATTTGGGCACCGCGGCGGGCATCGTGTTGCTGGACATTCTGCTGGCGGCGCTGCTGCGCACGGTGTCCGACCGTCTGATGGGAATGTGAGACAATGGCCCTGTGGCGCCCCATGATTGTGGCCGATCTGGCGCGGGTCAACCAGATCGCCGACATCGTCCATGTGAATTACCCCGAAGACCCGGCGGTGTTCGCCAACCGGCTGGCGCTGTTTCCCGACGGCTGCCTGATGGCCGGGGACGGCGCCCTGGTGCTGGGCTATTGCATCGCCCATCCCGGGGTGATCGGCCTGCCGCCCGCCCTGGATTGCGTGCTGGACTCCCTGCCCGCCCAGGCCGATTGCCTGTACATCCACGACGTCGCCCTGCTGCCCGAGGCGCGCGGCCGCAAGCTGGGCGTTGCCCTGGCCGGGCTGATGGAGAAGGTGGCCCGCGCCCACGGCTTCGACCGCATCGGCCTGACGGCGGTGAACAATTCCGACGGCTTCTGGGGGGCGCTGGGCTATGAGCCGCAGCCCTGCGACAAGCTGGCCAGCTACGGCGCCGCCACCTACCGGGTCAAGCGGCTTTAGCCGCCTGCCAATCCCCCTTACCCCACCCGGAAGAAGCGCATCATCTCGGCCAGCCGCGTCGCCTGATCCTCCAGCGAGGTGGCGGCGGCGGCGGATTCTTCCACCAGGGCAGCGTTCTGCTGGGTGGTTTCGTCGATATGGCCCAGGGCTTCGTTGACCTGTTCGATGCCCGAGGATTGCTCGCGGCTGGCATCGGTGATCTCGGCCACGATGTCGGCCACCTCGCGCACGGCGCCAACGATCTCGTCCAGCGCCTTGCCGGTGCCGACCACCAGTTCCGAGCCCGAACGCACCTGGGCGGCGCTGTCGCCGATCAGTCCCTTGATCTCCTTGGATGCCGCCGAGGACCGCTGGGCCAGATTGCCGACCTCGGCCGCCACCACGGCGAAGCCCTTGCCCGCGTCGCCCGCCCGCGCCGCCTCGACCGCCGCGTTCAGCGCCAGCAGATTGGTCTGGAAGGCGATCTCGTTGATCATGCCGACGATGGCCTCGATCTTTTCCGAGCTGGCCTGGATGCGGCCCATGGCGGCGATGGCGTCGCCGACCACGCCGCCGCCGTGCAGCGCCACGTCGCGGGCACGGGCCGCCAGATCGTTGGCGCGGTTGGCGCTGGTGCCGTTGCGCCGCACCGCCGCCGCCAGTTGCTGCAACGCGGCGGCGGTTTCCTCGAGGTTGGCGGCCTGCTGTTCCGAACGTTCCGACAAATCGTTGCTGCCCGCCGCCACTTCCGACGCCGCCCCGGCGATTTCGTGGGCGGCGGAATTGATGCCCGTCACCACCCGCGACAGGGTTTCCGCCGTGCGGTTGATGTCGTCCTTGAGTTCGCCGAACACCCCGTGATGGTCGGCCATGACCCGGCGCCCCAGATCGCCGTCGGCCACCGCCCCCAGCACCGAGGCCACGTCGCCCAGGGCCGAATCGGTGGTCGCCACCAGACCGTTGACCGCCTGGCACAGATCGCGGAAGAACCCGTCCTTGCCCGCCAGCGGAATGCGTTGCGACAGGTCGCCATCGCTGGCCGCCCGCACCACCTGGGTCAGTTCCGCCACCAGCACCGCCTCGCGCTGGCGCTGTTCGGCCACCGCCTGCTCGCGGATGGTTTCCAGATAGACCGACACCGCCAGATCGATGTCCAGCAGCACGGCGCGGGCGATGATCGAATGCAGCCGCCCCAGCCCCACCTTGTCGCCGGCGCCGAACAGGTTGGTGCGTTGCGTTTCGGTCGCCACCGCCAGCAGCCGGGCCAGCACCATGGCGTAGCCGCCGATATACCAATGGGGTTCCAGGCCGATGCGGGCATGGGTGCGGCCGATTTCGCGCACCGAATTCATGTAATCGGCATCGAAGGCGCCCGAGAACAGCCGCATCCAATGGGCCTTCTGCGCCGCCTTGGCGTGGTCGACCACGCCTTCGTGGGGAAACAGCACCGCCAGTTCGGCAAAGCCGCGGATATGGCGGTAGAAATCGTCCAGGATGCCGTCCAGGCAGCGTTCCAGCACCGGCCGGAAGGTGCGCAGGACGTCCTTGTCCTGCTCGACCACGGACAACAGCGCCAGGCGCTTGGCAAGAAGATCGACCGCGTTCATGAAAACCCTGTGTTGCGCCTGAAACCGAAGGTCATGGTAAGCGCAACCATCGTCCCCGCCAATGGTTCACTGGTTGCGGTTGTCTCCGCCGTTGGAGGGATAGCGCACCCCCGTCAGATACAATCCATCCGGCGGACAGGTGGGGCCGCCCGCCGCGCGGTCGCGGGCGTCCAGCGCGCGTTTCATGTCCTCGGGCCGCCACTTGCCTTCGCCCACCAGCTTCAGCGTGCCCACCATGTTGCGCACCTGGTGGTGCAGGAACGAGCGGGCGGCGGTGACGACGTGGATTTCCTCGCCGACCCGGCTGACGTCCAGGCGCTCCATGGTCTTCATGGGGCTTTTCGCCTGGCATTCGCTGGCGCGGAAGGTGGTGAAATCGTGATGGCCCAGCAGGTATTGCGCCCCCGCATGCATGGCATCGGCATCCAGCGCCACCGGCACCCACCACACCCGCCCGGCATCCAGCCCGGCCGGGGCGCGGCGGTTGAGGATGCGGAACAGATAGGACCGCCCGGTGGCGGAAAAGCGGGCGTGGAAATCGTCGTCCACCGCCTCGGCCGCCAGCACCACCACCGGATGGGGGCGCAGGTGGAAATTCAGGCCGTCGCGCACCCGGTCGGTGCGGTACTCGCGCGGCGCATCGAAATGCGCCACCTGCCCGGTGGCGTGCACCCCGGCATCGGTGCGCCCGGCGCATTGCACCAGGGTCCGGGTCTGGCAGAAGCGTTCGACCGCGTCTTCCAGCGCCTGCTGCACCGAGGCGCCGTGCTCCTGCCGCTGCCAGCCGTGATAGGGGCGGCCGTCATATTCCAGGATGAGCTTGTAGCGGGGCATCAGCCCAGGACCGTGCCCTTGGGCACCGCATAGCCGCGCAACAGCTCGGCGGCAGCCATGGGGCCCTTGCCCGGGCGCTGCACCCGCAGCAGGCGCAGGGCGCCGTCGCCGCAGGCGATGCACAGGGCTTCGTCCAGGGCGGTGCCCGGCGCGCCATTGCCCGCCACCGGCTCGGCCGCCAGCACCTTCAGGCGTTCGCCGTTCAACTCGCACCACACCCCCGGCCACGGCGTCAGGCCGCGCACCTGCCGGTCCAGTTCGGCGGCGGGGCGGGTCCAGTCCAGGCGGCCCTCGTCCTTGCTCAGCTTGGCGGCATAGGTGACGCCGTCCTCGGGCTGCTTGACGTGCGGCAATTGGTCGTAGCGGGCCACCGCCTCGACGATCAGCCGCGCGCCCATTTCGGCCAGTTGGTCGTGCAGCATGGCGGCGTTGGTCTGCGCCGTGATCGCCACCTTGTCCAGCAGCAGCATGTCGCCGGTGTCCAGACCCACATCCATCTGCATGATGGTCACGCCGGTCTCGGCATCGCCCGCCAGGATGGCGCGCTGGATGGGGGCGGCGCCGCGCCAGCGCGGCAGCAGCGAGGCATGGACGTTCAGGCAGCCCCGGCGCGGCGCGTCCAGCACCGGCTTGGGCAGGATCAGGCCATAGGCGGCGACCACCGCCATATCCAGGTCGAGATCGCGGAACGCCTGGCGGTCGGCCTCGTCCTTGAGGTTCTTGGGGGTGCGCACTTCGATGCCCTTGGATTGGGCGAAGGCGTGCACCGGGGTCAGTTGTTCCTTGTGCCCGCGCCCGGCGGGGCGGGGCGGCTGGGAATAGACGCAGACCACCTCGTGACCGGCATCCAGCAGGGCGGCGAGGATCGGCACCGAGAAATCGGGCGTCCCCATGAAGCACAGGCGCATGGCGGTCAACCCGCGTCCTTCTTGGCCTTCAACAGCTTGCGCAGGATCATGTTGCGCTTCAGCGACGACAGGTGATCGATGAACAGGATGCCGTCCAGATGGTCCATCTCGTGCTGCAACACGGTGGCGAGCAGGCCGTCGGCCTCGACCTCGCGCACCTCGTTCTGCGGGTCCAGGTAACGCACGCGGATGGCGCGCGGCCGCACCACGGCGGCGTAATGCTCGGGCACCGACAGGCAGCCCTCTTCATAGGTGTTGTCGTCGTCCGACGCCCAGACGATTTCCGGATTGGCCATGCGCAGCGGCTGGCGGTCTTCCTCGTCGCGGCCGATATCCATGACGATGACCCGGCGGCCGATTCCCACCTGCGGCGCGGCCAGACCGATGCCCGGCGCGGCGTACATGGTTTCCAGCATGTCGTCCATCAACTGGCGCAGCTCGTCGTCCACCGCCTCGACGCGGATCGCCTTTTGCTTCAACCGGGGATCGGGAGCGGTGAGGATGGGGAGCAGAGCCATGGAGGCGACACCTTTGTGAGAATTCCACAGGGGGAGATATGGAACCTGCACCGGTGCGTCAAGCGAAACCCCCTGCTCCCCGGGGAATTTACCCCTTCACGCGGGCGCGATAGCTCAGCACCGTCTCGCCCTTGGCCGGGACCGTCACGCTCCAGGCGGCGGTGAAGGCGTTTTCCTTGCTGTGCTTGGCGCTTTCCTCCAGCACCAGCCATTCGCCGCCAAAGGTTTCGCGGACGATCACCTTGGCCGGGGCGTCGCCGCCATTGGCCAGACGCACCTGCCATTGCGCCTCGGTGATCTCGGCCGAGACGCGGGTGAAATCGGTCTGCCCGCGCCGGGCGGTGACGTCGAAGGCGCGGCCCAGGACCACGCGGGCGGTCGCCCCGGCCGGAGTGGCGGCCAGACGGTCCTCGCCCACGAAGGTGGCGGCGCCGTCCTTGGCCCGCTGGAACACCCGGATGGTCCCGGCGGGCAGCGGCTCGCCATTGCCGTTCTTCAGGCGCAGCACCGCCTGGGGATGCACCGGCGGCTGTTCCGGGCTGCGGTCGCGCCACGCCTGGCCGGGCAACGGGTCCAGCACCAATTGCCGTTCGGCGGCCAGAACCTGCGGCGCCAGCAGCGGCACCTGCTTGCGTTCGCCGTCCCGCAGGCTGACCGGCTGCGCCAGGGTGTACAGATGATAACCGCCCACCGCCTGACGACTGGGGGCCTCGGCCATGGGGGCGGCGGCCATCAGCGCCTTTTCCATGCGCGCCATGCGCACCGGCGGCGCGTCGGCCACATTGTTGACGTCGCCCGCCATCACCTGCACCCGGGCGTTGGTGAAATCCGCCCCGGCGCCGTTGCTGAGGGTCGCCCAGGCCGACAGCGCCGCCTTGTCGCCGCCCGGCGCCAGTTCGGCCACGTAATCGGCCTGCCACGACAGGCCGCCGGTCAGATAGGCCAGTTCGATGTCGCGCTTGCCGCCCTGTTCGGCGGTGACGACGGCGCGATAGGCGGGCACGCCGCGCAATTCGGGCGGCAGTGCGTCGTACAGGACGCGGGCGGGGCTGCCCGCCACCACCTTGCCGCCCACCTGGAACAGCGGGCTCGGCCCGGCGGCGATCACCTTGGCGCGTTCCTCGCGCTCGGCGCCGCCGCCGTCGCGCCACACCACCGTCACCTCTTGCCCGACCGAGGCGGCCAGCAGGGAATCGGCGTCCAGACCCGACAGGCGGAAGCCCTGTTCCTGCACGCCCAGGCCGGGACCGGCCAGCATGGCGGTGGTGTCGCGGGCCTGCCGCGCCACGCCCTCGACCACCAGCACCTGCGCGCCCTTGTCCAGGGTGGCGGCGCGGCGGTCGCGCACCAGGGCGGTGTCGTCCTGGGTCACGGTCAGGGACAGGCCGCCGCGATCGGCCGGGGTCAGCACGGTGTCGGCGAAGCCTGCCGCCGCCAGCAGCGGCAGGCAGGCAGCGGCGGTGAGCAGGGCAAGGCGCCGTCTCATAGGGGATCTCCGCGTGGTCTTCATGGTCGTGTTTCTATGCTATGAAAACGGCGGCACGATGGCAGAGGAGAAATGACGTGGACGCGGCGACGATGATCGTGGGGGCCATCGCCCTGGTGGCGGTGGGCGCGGCGGTGGTTCTGGCCCTGCGCGCCCAGGGCGCGGCGGGCGCCCAGCAGGACGGGCTGGCCCGCGCCGTGGACGGCGTCGCCCAGGCCCAGGCGGCGCTGACCGGGCGGCTGGCGCAACTGGCCGAAACCCAGGCCGCCGCCCAGGCGCAATTGTCGGAACGCATGCAGGCCCAGGAACGCGCCCTGGCCCGCGCCGTCGAGGAACGGCTGGCGGCGCTGGGCAAGCGCATGGACGACGGGTTGCAACAGGCGTCGCACCGCCAATCCACCACCCTGCACGAACTGCGCGAACGGCTGGCGGTGATCGACGCCGCGCAAAAGAACATCACCGAATTGTCGGCCCAGGTGGTCAGCCTTCAGGACATCCTGTCCAACAAACAGGCACGCGGCGCCTTTGGCGAGATTCAGTTGAACGACATCGTCAGCACCATGCTGCCGCCCAGCGCCTACAAATTCCAGGCGCCGCTGGGCGATGGCCGCCGCGTCGATTGTCTGCTGGACCTGCCCAACCCGCCCGGCGCCATCGCCATCGACGCCAAGTTTCCGCTGGAAAGCTTCCACGCCTTGCGCGCCGCCCGCGACGAGGCCGAACGCATTGCCGCCGGACGCGCCTTCGCCACCGCCATCCTCAAGCATGTGCGCGACATCGCGGAAAAATACATCGTCCCCGGCGAGACCGCCGAATCGGCGCTGATGTTCCTGCCGTCGGAAGCCATCTACGCCGAATTGCACGCCAATTTCCCCGACGTGGTGGAAAAGTCGTTCCGCGCCAAGGTGTGGATCGTGTCGCCCACCACCCTGATGGCGACGCTGAACACTGTGCGCGCCGTGCTGAAGGACGCCCGCATGCGCGAACAGGCCGGGGTGATCCAAAAGGAAGTGCGCACCCTGCTGGACGACATCGAGCGGCTGGACACCCGCGTCACCGCCCTGGACAAGCATTTCACCCAGGCCGCCGAGGACATCCGCCAGATCCGCATCTCCACCGACAAGGTGGTCAAGCGCGCCGACCGCATCGAGGCGGTGCAACTGGGCGACGACCCCGCCATCGAGGAAGTGGCGCCGCCCCAGCCCAAACTGCCGAATGCCTAGACCGAGATGCCCTATCATTTTCCCTCGCCGGGCGCAGGGGTGACGCGCAAGGGGCGTCGCCCTAACCCACCGGCTGTTCCGCCTCGAGGGTGAAGCGGAACACCGTGCCGCCGCCGGGGCGGGGTTCGTGCCACAGGCGGCCGCCATGGCGCTGGACGATGCGTTTGCAGATGGCCAGGCCGACGCCGGTGCCGGGATAGGTTTCGGCGGAATTGAGGCGCCGGAAGATTTCGTAGATGTCCTGGGTGGTGTCGCCGATGCCGATGCCGTCATCGGCCACCGCGAACACGCCGTCGGCCCAGGACACGCTGATGGTGGGCGGCTGGCCGGGACGGCGGAACTTGATGGCGTTGCCGATCAGGTTCTGGAACAACTGCATCAATTGCACCTCGTCGGCCAGCACCTGGGGCAGATCGCCGACCCGGATTGTGGCCTCGGCCTCGTCGATGCTTTCGCGCAGGTTGCTGATGGCCAGGACGCAGGCGTCGCCCGCCTGCACCGGGGCGAAGGGCGAGCCCTTGCCGGTGACGCGGGAATAGGTCAGCAAATCGCCGATCAGCGCATGCATGCGGCTGGCGGCGCCGACCACCAGATCGATGAATTCGTCGGCCTCGGCATCCAGCCTGCCGTGATAGCGCCGCTTCAGCAATTGCGAGAACGACGCAACGGTGCGCAACGGCTCGCGCAGGTCGTGCGACGCCACATAGGCAAAGCGTTCCAGTTCGGTGTTGGCCTCGGTCAGATGGGCGACCAGACGGCGCATTTCCTCGTCATGGGCGCGCTTCTCGGTGACGTCTTCCTTGACCCCGACATATTGCACGATGGCGCCCGACGCATCGCGCACCGGGGCGATCACCGCCCGTTCCCAATACAGGCTGCCGTCCTTGCGGCGATTGTGGAATTCACCGCTCCACACCCCGCCGCCCGCGATGGTCCGCCACAATTGCAGGTATTCCGCCGCCGTCTTGCCGCCGCCTTGCAGCAGGCGGGGGTTTTGTCCCAAGACCTCGGCGCGGCTGTAGCCGGTGTTGGCCTCGAAGGCGCGGTTGACGAAGCGGATCGCACCGCTGGCATCGGTCACGACCACCGCCACCGGGCTTTGCTCGACCGCCTGCAACAAGGTGCGGCGCTCGCTTTCGGCGACGACCCGTTCGGTGATGTCCTCGACGATGCCGATACCGCCCACCACCTTGCCGTCGCCGTCGCGCAACGGCGCGCAGCTCATGGACACCAGCAGGTCGCGGCCGCTGAGCGACGAACGGTACGGCCCCTCGTAGCGGCCGCGCCGTCCGCCCAGCGCCGCCCGGATGGCGGCCAGCGGCCCCTGGTCGCGCAGATTGTTCATGTCCAGGCCCAACAGGCGGTCGGGCGCGGCGCACATGATGGCGGCGAAGGTGCCGTTCACATAGGTGATCACCAGATCGGGGCCGTAATGGAAGATGCCGACCGGGCTGTCCTCGACCAGCGCACGGAAGCGGGCCTCGCTTTGCTGCAAGCCGCGCTTCAGCCGGGCCATGCGCAGGATGATCAGCGTCGCGGCCAGCACCGCCGCCCCCAGGCCGCCCAGCCCCCACAACAGCCAGCCCGGCACACCCGGCGAATCGGGCCGATACAGCATGGCCGTCACGTCGAAACCGGCGGGCACCAGCCCGCTTTCGGCGAAGACCTGGGCGATGCGGCGCCAGCGTTCGGGATTCATCTCGCCCAACGGCACCAGTTCGGGCTGCATCAGGCGTTCCATCTCCTGTACCTCGAACAGCAATTGCTCGCGGTTGCCGCCGTGGCGGGCCAGGATCAGTTCCACCATCTCGCCGGGATGCAGCATGGCGTATTGCCAGCCGCGCAACGACGCGGCGCGAAAGGCGGCGACGCGTTCGGGGCGGTCGCGCAGTTCCTGTTCCGTGGTGAACAGGGTGTCGCCGTAGAAATCCACGCCGACGGCCCGCGGAGTGAAGGCTATGTAGGGACGGCCGACCCGCTCGAAGGCGAAGGGCTCGTTGGTGCTGTAGGCCACCATCATGTCGGCACGGCCGTTCAGCAGGTCGCCGGCGTTGCCGTGGTTGGCGACGCGCGGCAGGCTGGCCGGGTCGATGCCCGCGCGCGTCAGCATGGCCGCCACCGCCACCGACAGCGGCGCATCCATCAGCCGCTTTCCTGCCAGATCGGACAGGGCATTGATGTCGGATTGCCGCCGGGCCAGCAGGATTTCCGGGGAACGCTGCAACACCACCGCCAGCGCCACGAACGGGTGCCCGGCGGCGCGGGCCAGCACCAGATTGGAATTGCTGATGCCGTATTGGGCACGCCCCGCCGCCACCTCGGCCTCGGCGTCCAGGTCGGGACCGCCTTCGCGCAGGGTGACGTCCAGCCCGGCCTCGGCGTAATAGCCCTGTTCCAGCGCCGCGTAATATCCGGCGAACTGGAACTGGTGCGTCCATTTCAGTTGCAGCGTCACCGCCTCGGCCGCGTCGGCCGTCGGCGCCAGCAGCAAAAGCGCCCAGGCCGCCAAAGCGGCCAGGACGTGTCCCTTACACACCATGCCCATACCCCCTTGCGGGGCGGCCGACGACGCCGCCGTCGGCCGCGCCCGGCGTCAGTACAGCTTCGCGCAGGCTTCGGCGGCCTTGCGGCACGCCTTGGCGGTCTGGCCCAGGCGCAGATCCTTTTCCGCGTGCTTCTCGCACGCCTCGGCGCAACGCAGGGCGATCTCGGCCGTCACCTTGGCCACCAGGTGATGCTGGCGCGAACTGCGCAGCAGGAAATCGGTGGCGGTTTCGGTGATGTCGGCGGTATCCAGCAACAACTGCACCAGCTCCCATTCCGCGCCGACGCCGCTTTGCTGCATGCAGTGGATCGCGGCCTCGGTGCACAGGCGGTGGGCGCCGTCGCAGGCATCGATGCAAGGCTTGAACGCCATCTTCATCCCTCCCTTGGAATTGCTTCCCGGAAAGGCTACGCCCCTGGCGGCCGACGTCAACGGCCAAGGCGTGACCACATCGTGACCGTTGCAGGCAAACCGTGGGAAACCGTTGTCAAGCGGCATGACCGACTGGCCGGATCACGGCCGAAGAATAGCCCGATCCGCATGTTTACAAACCGTTCGCAAAAAAATGCGGAACCATTGTTCGTGACGGTGATTCCCGTTCAGAGCGATATGTTATACGAAGGTTTGTGGGGAAAACCATTTCCGGAACAACCGCCGTGACAGGCATCAGGTCCCTGGGCATTCGCGCCAAGCTGATCATCATCTTCGTGGTGATCAAGGTCATCCCGCTGGTGGCGCTGGCGTTGTTCGCCTGGCAAGGTCAGGTCTGGCTGGCCGAACGGGTTTCGGAAAACGTGGTGCGCATGACCCAGACCATGCGCGAGACGGTGGACGAGGTCGCCAACAGCACCACCCGCGCCGCCACCAAGGCGCTGGACGATTCGGCGCGTGAATCCCTGGAACGGCTGACCACCGACACGGCGCGGGCGGTGGCGGCGTTCCTGTACGACCGCGATTCCGACATCCGCTCGGCGGCGTTGCTGGAACCGGACGCCGATGCCTATCGTCGCTTCCTGACCCAGCGCACCCGCCGGATCGAACGCCATCAGGCGTGGGTGCTGTCGCCCGACGGCAGCCAGTGGGTGCCCGGCCCCGACGCGGTGCCGCAATACGACCGCCCGCAAATGCAGTCGTCCAACGAGGAAAACGCCCGCAACTTCAACTACCGCCAGCCCGACCGGGCCGAGATTCTGGAAGAGCGGCCGCTGTTCCTGGAAATGACCTTCGTCGGTCTGGACGGCCGCGAGAAGATCAAGGTGGTCAACTCGCCGCTGATGTCCCGCGACCTGCGCGACGTGTCGCGGCGCGAGAACACCTTCGTCAAGGCCGAAACCTATTTCCCCGCCCTCAAGACGCTGAAGCCCGGCGACATCCACGTTTCCGACGTGATCGGCGCCTATGTGGGCTCGCGCGTGATCGGCCCCTATACCCCGGCGGCGGCGGAAAAGCGCGGCATGGCGTTCGAGCCGGAACAGGCCGCCTATGCCGGGACCGAAAACCCGGTGGGCAAACGGTTCCGCGGCATCGTGCGCTGGGCCATGCCGGTGACGCGCGGCGGCCAGACCATCGGCTGGGTGACGCTGGCGCTGGACCATGACCACATCATGGACATCACCGATCACATCCTGCCCACCGGCGACCGCTATTCGCCCATTCCCGACGCGCGGGCCGGCAATTACGCCTTCATCTGGGACTACAAGGGCCGCTCCATCGCCCATCCCCGCCATTATTTCCTGACCGGCTACGACCCGGAAACCGGCGAACCGGCCACGCCGTGGATGGACCAGGACCTGTACGACCGCTGGCAGCAAAGCGGCAAGGCGGCGTGGGACTTCCTGGCTGACGTGCCGCCCTTCCACGAACAATCGCTGAAAAAGAAAGGCGCCGCCGCCCAGGTCAAGGCCGGGCAATTGGGCATGGATTGCCGCTATCTGAACCATGCGCCGCAATGCACCGGCTGGATGGACCTGACCCGCGACGGCGGCTCGGGCTCGTTCGAGATCTTCTGGTCGGGGCTGTGGAAGCTGACCACCGCCGCCGCCATCCCCTATTACACCGGCCCCTACGCCCAGTCGCCGCGCGGTTTCGGCTTCGTCACCATCGGCGCCAACGTGGACGACTTCCACCGCGCCGCCACCGAGGCCCGCCAATACGCCGATCAGGTGGTGATGCAGCGCGACATGGAGCTTCAGGGCCACCTGGACGCCGTCATGTCCATGGTGGTCAATCAGGTCGAACGCATGGCCCGCGACCTGACGGTGTCCACCTTCCTGATGATCGTGCTGGTGATCCTGATCGCGGTGTGGATGGCGTCGTTCCTGACCCGCCGCATCACCGCCGTCATCACCTCGATCCGCCGGTTCGAGGATGGCGATCTGGACCATCGCCTGCCGGTGCAGGGCCAGGACGAAATGGCGCGGCTGGCCGAATCCTTCAACGAAATGGCCGACCGCGTGCGCGAATCCTTTGGCCGCCTGACCGAAGCCCGCGTCAAGGCCGAGGAAGCCAGCCGCATGAAAAGCGAATTCCTGGCCAGCATGAGCCACGAATTGCGCACGCCGCTGAACGGCATCATCGGCTTCGCCGAATTGCTGCGCGACGAGGCCCCCGACGACGAGGCGCGCGAGAACGCCGAGATCATCGAACGCAGCAGCCGCCATCTGCTGGATCTGGTCAATTCCATCCTGGACATCGCCAAGATCGAGGCGGGCGAGATGGTGCTGGTGCGCAAGCCGGTGGATTTGCGCAAGGTGGCGGCCGAGGTGGCGGCGGTGCATCAGGCGACGGCGGCAGCCAAGGGATTGGGCTTCACGTTGACGGTGGCCGACGGCCTGCCCGCCACGCTGACCGCCGACCCCACCCGCCTGCGCCAGATCCTGCACAACCTGCTGAACAACGCCGTCAAGTTCACCGACAAGGGCGAGATCGGGTTGAGCATCGAGCAGGTCGGCCAGCGGGCGGTGTTCCATGTGCGCGACACCGGCCCCGGCATCCCCGAGGACATGCAGGACAAGATTTTCGAAAAGTTCCGCCAAGTCGATGCTTTCCTGACCCGGTCGCATGGCGGCACCGGTCTGGGCTTGACCTTGGCCCGTCACTTGGTGGAACTGATGGGTGGGACCATGGAATTGCACTCGACGGTGGGCGAGGGCAGCACGTTCACGTTCACCCTGCCGCTGCCCGCGGCCGAGTGAGGGGCAAGGGGAAAACCATGAAATCGGCACTGGTGGTCGACGACAACGAGGTCAACCGCATCCTGGTCAGTCGCTTCCTGACCAAGCTGGGCTGGCAGGTGGCCAACGCCGCGGACGGCGACGAGGCCCTGGCGTGGATGGCCGGCAACGCCGCCGAGCTGATCCTGCTGGACATTTCCATGCCCACCATCAGCGGCGACGAGGTTTGCCGCCGGGCCAGGGCCGAGGGATTGGACAAGGGCGCCAAGCTGGTGGCCTATACCGCCCACGCCATGCCCGAGGAACGCGAACAATTCCTGGCCTGCGGCTTCGACGCCATCCTGGTCAAGCCGGTGTCGCGCCAGACCGTGGCCGATCTGCTGGTGGATCTGGGCCTGGGCGAACAGGGAACGCCATGATGAAGCGACGCCTTTTCCTGTCCCTGTCCTTGGCGGCCCTGGTCCTGGCGCCCCTGCTGGCCGCCGGTCCGGCGGCGGCGGCCGACAAACCCAGCGCCGATGAAGTGCGCGAGCTGACGCTGGAAGCCGCCCGGGTGTTGCAAAGCCACGATCTGGGACAGGCGCGACGCACCTTTCACGCCGACGGCCCGTTCCGTTTCGGGGAAATCTACGTCAACGTCATCGACGGCAACGGCACCTGGCTGGTTTATCCGCCCAACCCCCGGCACGAAGGCAAGTCGGTGCTGAACGTGCGCGACGCCGACGGCAAGCTGCTGGTGCAGGACATCGTGCGTACCGCCCGCGACAAGGGCGAGGGCTGGGTGGAATATCGCTGGCTGAACCCGGTCAGCAACCGCATCGAGCCCAAGATGTCCTATGTCAAGCAAGTGCCGGGCAAGGACATGGTGGTTTACGTGGGCATCTATCGATAAGGAGGCGACCGATGAGCGAGCATCCCGGCCTCGGCGACTGGATCGCCGGCAAGAAGTTCATGGTGGTGGAAGACGTGGACACCTCGCGCATGCTGGTGTCCGGCCTGTTGCGCGGCATGGGCGCCCATTGGGTGACGACCGCCGTCAACGGCGACGACGCGCTGGAAAAGATGGAAAAGCGCGGCGTGCCCGACGTCATGATCTGCGATTGGGTGATGCCCGGCATGGACGGGCTGGCGCTGCTGAGCGTGGTCAAGCAACTGCACCCCCAGGTGAAGTTCGTCATGCTGACCGGCCAGACCGACGCCGAACACGTGCGTCAGGCCGCCCATTTCAAGGTGGATGGCTACATGGCCAAGCCGTTCTCGCGGCAGGGGCTGGTGGACACCCTGACCAAGCTGATGCTGAAGGAACAGGGGGCCTGACGGCCAGCTAGTCCTTTTCCATTTCTTCGCGGATGTGCGCGGAAGGTTGCCTTCCCACCGTTTCCGTCATGCCCGGACTTGATCCGGGCATCCACGCGGTGCCGCTTCGCGCTCCCCTTCAAAGTGAGGGGCGGATAAACGTGGATGGCCGGGTCAAGCCCGGCCATGACAAGCACTCTTAGCCTTTTACACCCCGAAACGGGTCTGGAATTCGCGGATTTCGCGCTTGGTCATGCCATAGCGTTCGGCGTCGGCCACCCCGGCCTTGCCCGCCAGCATGTCGCGCAGCAGGGCGATCTCCATGCGGCTGACGCGGGCGGCCTCCAGTTGGTAGTCGCGGAACGCCTCGGTCGTCACCGGCACCCAATCGGCCATGATCTCCAGGATCTTCTCGGCGAAGATGCGGATTTCGTACTGGGCGTGCACGTCGGCGCGCAGGCGCAGGAAATGCATCAGATTGTGCAGGTTGGTCTGCCAGTACATCTGGGTATAGGCCGACACCGGCAGGCCGATGCGGGCCAGTTCGCGGGCGATGCCGATGCCGTCTTCGTCCAGGGCCTTGCCCTCTTCGTCGGCGTTCAGCAGCTTGTGATAGGTGTCGAAGCTGCGCACCGCATCCTCACGCAACAGCCGCAGCACCTCGGCCGCCTGTTCCGGGGTCAGGGTGTCGCCACGCCCTTGCTTGTTGTCCTTGGACTGCACCGCCAGTTGCGCCGGATCGGGCATATAGAACTCGTCCGGCATGATGGAATAGCGCGCCGAATATTCGTTCAGGCTGGCGGTGCGGTGGCGCACCCACTGGCGCATGACGAAGATCGGCAACTTGACGTGCAGCTTGATGACGCAGCCCTCGAACGGGCTGGTGTGCAGGTGGCGCATCAGGTAGCGCAGCAGGGCGCGGTCGTCGGCCAGGCTCTTGGTGCCCTTGCCATAGCTCATGCGCGCCATTTGCAGCACCGAGACGTCGTCGCCCATGTAGTCCTTGACGGCGACGAAGCCGTGATCGAGGACCGGGTGGTAGACGTTGAGGTGCTTTTCCATGCCGTCGGCCACCGGACGGAAGGTGGTGGCCTGTTCGCGCACCGGCGCGTCGGCGGGCATGGATTCGGGACGGTCTTGGTCGGCGGCCATGGGATCACCTGATGCGGAAAGTTCGCGCGGCTTATATCACGGTCGGGCGTCGCCATACAGGGCCGCGGCGCGGGTCCGGAAACGGTCAATAATCTTGCGCGTCGCCTCGGGCATGGCCAGCCGGGCCAAAGCATGCAGGACCGGGCTGACCAGGGTGATGTCGTAATGGGCCTCGACCCGGCAGCCGCCGCCGGGCAGCGGCGCGAAACGCCATTCCAGCCGGAAGGCGCGGAACGGCGCGTCGGTGCTGGTGATTTCCAGGGCGTGCGGCGGATCGGGGCGGGCGAATGTGCGGAATACCGCGTCCAGCGGCCCGGCGCCGAAATGGTTTTCGACCCGCCAGACATCGCCATCGCGCGACAGCACGCGGGCAGCGCGGCACCAGGGAATGAATTCCGGATAACGTTCGATGTCGGCGGCCAGGGCGTACATCTGTTCGACGCTGCGGGCGGCGAAATCGGCGCCCACCCGGCCGAGCACCGCCGTCATCAGCGGGTCAGGTTGCGGATGTTGCGGACGAAGATGTTCAGCAGGCCGCGGATGAAGGGATCGGACTTGGCCAGCTTTTCGCGGAACGCGTCGCGGCCGATGATCACCACCGACACGTCGGTCAGCGCCTTGGCGGTGGCCATGCGCGGCTGGTCGTCCACCAGCGCCATCTCGCCGAACAACTCGCCTTTGGTCAGGGTCGCCAGCATCAGCCCGTTCTTGCTGATCTCGACGCTGCCTTCCTGAATCAGATAGGCGCGGTCGCCGCTGTCGCCTTCCTTGAAAACGTTCTGCCCCGCATAGAACACCTTGCGTTCGAGAACCCGTCCCTTCTCCAGAGCCATGCTCGCTCTCCCTACCCACCTGTCGGACTGACTTTAGGCACAGATGGGACGGAAGTCACCCCTGGCGTGTAATTTAATCGGACGATCATTGTTGTTCCACACATCGACAGCACGCCGGGCGGTGACTACACTTGTCCCATGACTTCCGCTTGTCCGTTCAACACCTGATGGCCGCGCCGCCCCTGACCGAAGCCGTCCGCGAACGGCTGCTGATCCGGCTGCGCGCCCTGATGGCGCGCACCGTCGCCAACGGCTGCACCGCCGAGGAAGAGATGGCGGCGGCACGCATGGTTGGCAAGGTGGCGGCGCAATTGGACGGCGGCGCCCCGCCCCAGCCTGAACCGCAGGCGCCCGCCAAACCCTGGGCGCAGGCCGAGCGGAATTCGGCGGAGTATCAGGAAATCCTGGAAAAGAACACCGCCGAGACGTTGTTGAAGGCGGCGGTGCAGGAACTGGCGCTGAACCACATCAACACCGTCAGCCCGCCGCGCCGCAAGATCGCGGGCGAACAGACCGAGCGGGTGCGCATCCACGACTTGCTGGAACCCCATCTCGGCATGATGCTCAGCACCGCCACCACCCGCATGGGGCGGCAGATTCTGCGCCAGGTCATCGATGAACTGGTCTACGAAGGCGCCCTGCCCCCCTGGCTGGACCTGCCCATCGGGCGTTAAGTCCCCTGCAAACGTCCCGAGAAATCCGCCAGCAACTGGTCCAGCACATAGGGATCGGTGCAGGCGTGGTGCAAATGCGCCACCAGCGGGATCATCATGCGGCCGTCTTGCTGATAGCGCTGGCCGAAATAGAAGAAGCTCTGCCCGACCATCTGGTCGGGACGCCAATGCAGGGTCATGCCGGTGAAGCGCAGATTGGGCAGATTGCCGACGAAATGCGCCAGGGTGAAAATCTCGGGTGCCGAGGATGGCGCAGCGGGCGAGCGGGCCAGCGCCAGTTGCGCCCCATAGGCGGCGACGAAATCGGCGTAATCCATGCCATAGACGTCTTCCAGCACCAGCGACTGAAAGCGGGCGTCGCCGCCCACCGCCACCGGCACGAACAGCGGCGGATTGTCCACCCGGTACCATTGGCCGCCGACCTTGCGCAGATTGAACGACGGATGGGCGGCCAGACTGCGCAGCAGATGCCAGACCAGCAAGGCGAAGAACGACACCACGGGCTCGCCCCGCTGCCGCATCGCCTCGTAGCGCTGCCACCCGGCGGTGACGTCCAATTGCAGCGTCAGATCCACATGCGGGTTCTGGCCGCCATCATTGCCGAAGAAATTCAGCGACCACCCCAGCCAGCCGGGCAGATCGGCGGGGTTGACGGCATGGGGGCGGAAGCGGGGTGGAATGGCCTGGATCATGGCCCCCGTGCTATCGGCAAAGCGGCCTTGCGGTCAAGGCGGCAAAAAAACGGCCGCCGGTTGCCCGGCGGCCGCAAGGGATTTCCCACTGAGGCACGGGGAATTTACAGGCCGTATTGTTCCGCCAGGACCGGGTCCTTGGCGGCCACGCGCTTGGCGAGGTCGACGATCACCTTGGCCTGTTTCCAGGTGGCGTCATCCTGCATCTTGCCGTCGATCATCACGGCGCCGGTGCCGTCGGGCATGGCTTCCAGGATTTTCTTGGCAAACAGAACTTCATTCACGTCGGGGCTGAACACCGCCTTGGCGATGTCGATCTGGCTGGGGTGCAGCGACCACGCCCCGGCGCAGCCCAGCAGGAAGGCGTTGCGGAACTGCGCCGTGCACGCCGCCGAATCCGAGAAGTCGCCGAACGGGCCATAGAACGCCTTGATCCCGGCGGACTGGCAGGCATCCACCATCTTGGCGACGGTGTAGTGCCACAGATCCTGCTGGAACAGGGTGCGCGGGGCATCACCCTGGGCGTCCTGCAACACGCCGTAGAACGGATGGCCGCCGCCGACGCGGGTGGTCTTCATCCCGCGCGAGGCGGCCAGATCGGCCGGGCCCAGGCTCATACCATGCATGCGCGGGCTGGCCTGGGCGATGGCGGCGACGTTTTCCACACCCAGGGCGGTTTCCAGGATGGCGTGGATCATGATCGGCCGCTTGACCTGATGCTTGGCTTCCAACTGCGCCAGCAACTGGTCCAGGTAATGGATGTCCCAGGGGCCTTCCACCTTGGGCAGCATGATCACGTCGACCTTGTCGCCCGCCTCGGCCACGATGGTGGTGACGTCGTCCAGGAACCACGGGCTGTTCAGGCAGTTGACGCGGGTCCACAGCGAACAGCCGCCCAGGTCAGCGTTCTTCGCCACCTCGACGAACCCGGCGCGGGCCGCTTCCTTGGCATCGGCGGGAATGGCGTCTTCCAGATTGCCCAGCAGCACGTCCACATTGCGCGCCATCTCGGGCACCTTAGCCCGCATCTTTTCCACATGCGGCGGGAAGAAGTGGATCATGCGCTCCAGCGTCACCGGCACCTCACGATAGGGGGCGGGGGCACCGATGGCCAGCGGCTCGAAGAACTTCTTGGGCGGCTTGATGGTCATGGGAAACGCAATCCTCTTACCGGAAAAATCATTTGCCGGTAATAATATTCCATTTTGTGCGTCGCACAAGGTGGAAAATTAGGGATTGCCGACGCCCCACCGCAGCCCGCGCACGATCGCCAGATAATCGGGCTCGCGGTCGGGGCACAGATGGCCGTGGCGGATCAGCAGGTCGATCAGCACCAGATTGACGTTGAACTTGAAGTCGTCGCCGTCGCGCACCCGCGCCGCCACTTCGTCCAGGCTCATCACCCGAAAGTCCTCGATCTCGCCATCGGTGTTGCGCGGCAGGAAATCGTCGGGCAGCGGCAGGTCGAAGCAGAACATGGTGTCGGGCTTCAGGCCCCAGCGATCCTCGTGGCAATAGCTGATGGCGCCCACCGGGCGGGCGGTGCGGGCCAGGGCTTCGGGGACATCCGCTTCCTCGGCCGCTTCCTTGATCAGATTGTCCATCAGACCCAGACCGGCGGGCTGGCCGCCGGCGATCAGATTGTCCAGCTTGCCCGGCGCCACCAGCCGGTCGGCGGCACGCCTGGCGATCCACAGGCGGCCATCGCCGCGCAGACCGTTGACGTGGATGCCATAGGCCCGCACCCCGAACAGGCTGACCACGGCGCGGTCGATGTCCATGACCGGCGGTGCCGACCAATCGGTGGAGACGCGGTACCATTCGCCCTTCAGTCCGGGCGTGCCCGCCCGCCCGGCCAGCGCCGCGCAATATTCCGCCACGGCCTGGGTGCGGGCGGCGGGAGTGTCGAGCCGGTCGCTGAGCCACACCGCGTCCTCGCCCGCATCGAACGGGCCGTCGGCCAGCAGCGGCACAAGGTCGCGGCGGATGGCGCCGACCCGTTGCCCGGCGACGACGAAGGGCAGGAAGCGTTCGGGGTGGTGCCGGTTGCAGGCATGGATGTGGTCGAGGAAAGCCATGGACGGCAGCCTGAGCCCGACACGCCATCCCGTCAAGGGCGGGCCTTGCCGCCGCCGCCGCATGCAACTAATGTGATGCAACTTGGCATATTCATCACCCAAGAGGATAAAATGGGTCTGCGCGTCTGGGCGGTTGCGGCGGCGATGGTGGTCTGGGCCGGAGCGGCTTGGTCCGAGGCGGCTTGGGCGAGTGGGGACCGTACCATCATGGTGCAGCCGCTGACGGCGCCGCAGGCCGAGCAGGATCTGGCCTGGGCCGTCACCGACATGGTGCAGAGCACGCTGTATCCCCACCCCGCCATCCATATGCTCAGCGCCGGACAGATGGCGCGGCTGACCGGCCTTGCCGTGCCGCCCAGCCCGGCCGACGGCGCCGCGCTGGCGCGGGCCGGGGTGGACGTGGTGGTGGGCGGCCGGATCGAGACGGCCACCGTGGGCCTGGTGCTGGAG
>JAEXAH010000074.1 GCA_023458315.1 Pseudomonadota bacterium | reverse complement strand
CCTACGACCAAATCGTCGCCCTCTGCTGCCATGCCTGGAACCGCCTCGTGGACCAACCGTGGAAGATCATGTCCATCGGCCGTCGCCAGTGGGCTCATGGGTTCTGATCAATGCAGGTTGGTATAAGCCCGGCGGCTTTCCATCAGGTGGTCGGCCCAATCGGCATGGGGCGAGAAATGGCGGTCCAGCACCCGCCACATGGCGTGCAGGCCGCTGGTGCTTTCCACCACCACCCGGGTGTCGCCGCCGTGGGTTTCCTCCAGCCGTCGGGCGCCCTCGGCATAGGCGCCCAGCAGCCAGCCGCGTCCGGCCTCGGGCTCCATCACCCAGCCGATGGGAAAGTACCAGCGGGCCATGGACGGCTGATGCTGGCACACCACCCAGCCGCGCACCGCGCCCGCCGCGTCCACCAGCGCCAGCGACGCCTGGGGGTGCAGGCGGTCCAGCCACGGGCGCGGGTCGGCCCAGGCCGGGGCGGTGCCGTCGGCCAGCAGCCGTTCGGCCAGGGCCAGGATCTCGGCGGCGCGGTCGCCCCAGGCGTGGACCTGAAAGCCCTGGCGGCACATGCGTTCCAGCAATCCGGCGCGCTGGCGGAACACGGAAAAGGTTTCGCGCACCGGGCCGCAGATGCGGCGGCTGACCGCCTCGGGCGCGGCCCAGCCCTCGGCCCGCAGCAAGGCGGCGAAGGCATCGGCGCCGGGCAGGCGGTCGGAATATTGCGTGCACAGCGGGCCGGGCCGCGCCTGGACCAAGGCGCGCAGCAGGGCACGGCCGACGCCCTGGCGGCGATGGTCGCGGCCGACGCTCAGCGACAGCAGATTCTGCCCGCCATCCTTGTGCCGGGCCGAAATCAGCAGCCCCAGCGGCCGTCCGTCCCGCCACGCCGCCAGACAGACGGCGCCCAGTTCGGCCCGCGCCGCGTCGTCCATCGCCAGCAGCGGCCGGTAATAGCCCCAGGTCAGCGGCGCCAGGATCGCCGCCTCGTCGCATGTCGCGTCGCGGATGTGCATGCCGTTCCCTCCGTCACCGGGAATATTCGTGTTTCGCCGGTGCAGGGAAAGGCCGGGATGGGACAGGTCAATCGCCGTTGATGTTCAAAAGCGCGCCGGAAAAATACCATGCGCCACGAAGCATTTTCGCCCCTGGGGTGAATACCCGATGGGGGAGGGCGACGAATGACTGGAGAAAAAACACGATGACCACGAACGATACTTTGGCCGAAGTCCGCCGTCAGGCCGAGCAGGCGCTGGTGGCGAAGGCCCAGGCCGACGATGCCTTCCGTGCCCTGCTGCTGTCCAACCCGCACGCGGCGTTGAAGCAATTGCTGGGCGTCGACCCGGTGCCGGGCCTGAAGATCACCGTCGTCGAGGAACAGCCGGGCGAGGCGACCATCGTGTTGCCCGCCAAGCTGGACGAATCGGAATTGCCGGACGAATTGCTGGACCTCGCCTCGGGCGGTACCAGCTTCAGCGCCTTTATCCTGTATGGGCCGAACGACGCGCCGCCCAAGCCGAAGAAGAAGTAATACCAAATCCCGGTGAGTGAAACTCATGGGGATTTGGTTAGGCCCAAGGGGCCGCGCGGCTTATGCCGCGGAAGGCAAGCGGGCCGGATGGCCCGCGCCCGCCGCCTGAGGGCGCCGGTGAATGGTATAACTTCCGTCAGGCCACGCCCAGGGTGCGCAGGAATTCCTCCTCCTCGGGCGTGGTTTCTCGCTCCAGCGCGGCATTGCGCTGGGGGAAGCGGTCGAAGCGGGCGATCACCTCTTGGTGATTGCGGGCATCGGCCAATCCGTCCGGGTCGTCCCCGGCCTGTTCGAACAGCCGCACGCAGAACCGCTGGTCGGGCAGGGATTCCGAATGCAGGAACGGCATGTACAGCACCCGCCGCCGCTCGGGCGGCAGGGCGCGGTCGTGGCCGCGCAACACCGCCGCCTCGGCGATGGCCAGGGCGTGGCTGTCGAAGGCGAAGGCCTGGGCCTTGCCCGCGAACACCCGGCGCGGCATCTGGTCCAGCAGGATGACCAGGGCCAGGGCGCCGTCGGCGCTGTCCACCCAATGATCCAGTTCGCCGCGCGCCGCCTCGGCCAGATCCTGGCCGAAGCGCCCGGCCAGTTCGCCGTCCAGGCGCGGGGCGTCGGCGAACCAGAATTCCAGCAATTCGGCGACGCGGTCCAGGGAATGGGCCATCAGCCGCCCGCCTGTTCGGCGCGGCGATCCAGGAAATGAGCCATTAGCCGTCCGCCTGTTCGGCGCGGCGGCGGGCCATGGCGTTCAGGATGTCCAGTTTCTCGCGGTTGCTGGCCAGCTTCCAGGCGCGGATCTCGTCCAGGGTGCGGCCGCAGCCGGTGCAGATGCTGGTTTCGGAATCCAGGCCGCATTGCGACACGCAGGGGGATTCGACCTCGAAATCATCGTCGGCATCGGCAAGGGACACGGGGCAACCTTTCTGTGGGGAATGACAAGTCACAAAATGGCGTCTCTCCCATGGCGCGACAAGCCCCTCGTGGCCTCTGTCGCGGCGGGCGTATCTGTCCTATCCTGCATGATCGGGAATTGGCCCGGCTGGAATTGGGAGGTGTCATGCTGCACGGCAAGGTACTGGTGGCCCAGGGCGGCGGCCCGACCGCGGTGATCAACCAATCGGTGGCCGGGGTGGTGCTGGAGGCGCGGAAGTTCCGCAACGTCGATCTGGTCTATGGCGCCTATCACGGCGTGCGCGGCATCGTGAACGAGGACTTCCTGGATCTGACCCAGGAAACCAGCCACAACCTGGAAATGGTCGCCGATACCCCGTCCTCGGCCTTGGGCTCGACCCGCGACAAGCCCGACCTGAAATACTGCCAGGAAATCTTCAAGGTCCTGAAGGCGCACGGCATCGCCTATTTCTTCTATGTGGGCGGCAACGATTCGTCCGATACCGTGCGCATCGTGTCCGAGGAAGCGCGCAAGGCGGGCTATCCGCTGCGCTGCATGCACATCCCCAAGACCATCGACAACGATCTGGTGCACAACGACCACACGCCGGGCTTTCCCTCGGCGGCGCGCTTCGTCGCCCAGTCGTTCATGGGCGCCAATCTGGACAACGCGGCGCTGCCCGGCGTCTATCTGGCGGTGGTGATGGGGCGGCATGCCGGTTTCCTGACCGCCGCCTCGGCGCTGGGCAAGAAGTTTCCCGATGACGGCCCGCATCTGATCTATCTGCCGGAACGCACCTTTTCGGTGGACGGCTTCCTGGGTGACGTCAAGGCGACCATGGAACGCTATGGCCGCTGCGTCATCGCGGTGTCCGAGGGCATCCACGACGAATCCGGCGCCCCCATCATCACCAGGCTGGCCAAGGAGGTCGAGCACGACGCCCACGGCAACGTGCAGCTTTCCGGCACCGGCGCCCTGGCCGATCTGCTGTGCGAGGAGATCAAGACCAAGCTGGGCTACAAGCGGGTGCGCGGCGACACCTTCGGCTATCTGCAACGCTCGTTCGTCGGCTGCGTCTCGGACGTGGACCAGCGCGAGGCGCGCGAGGTCGGCGAAAAGGCGGTGCAATTCGCCATGTGGGGCCAGAATGACGGGTCCGTCACCATTCAGCGCACCGGTTTCTATTCGGTGGATTACAAGCTGATGCCGCTGGAGGCGGTGGCGGGCAAGACCCGGGTGATGGAGGATGCCTTCATCGCCGACAACGGCACCGACGTCACCGACGCCTTCCGCATGTATCTGCGGCCGCTGCTGGGCAAGGGCATGCCCGACGCCTTCCGCCTGCGCCTGAACCGGGTGCCCAAGGTGCTGGGCGCGGAGTGAAGTAACTCTGGCCGAAGGCTCTACCAGTTCCGCGAATTTTCGATTCGTGGAACTGGTCTGCCGCCATTGCGGCGGCGGCCAAACGAACCGGAGGTTCGTGCCCGGCGAGGGACTTTGTGAAACACGCGCTATTCCCGTTCGGTGGTCAGGCCCAGCTTGGCGTAATCGGCGCGGCGGTAATCCTCGATCACCTCGCGTACCTCGTCGCCGGGCAGGCCGAGGTGGCGCAGGGTGACGCCCGCCAGTTGCAGGCTGCCCTCCAGGATTTCCGGCACCACCGCCGTGGCGCCCGATTGTTCCAGGCCGCGCGCTTGGCGGCGGTCGCGGGCGCGCACCAGGATGTGCAGTTGCGGGAACTGGGCGCGCAGGCGCGGCACCAGCTTTTCCCGGCCCGAGCCGGTGTCGATGGGCAGCACCACGGCGCGGGCGCGGGCGGCGCCCACCGCCTTCAGCACCTCGACCTTGCGGATGTCGCCGAAATAGACCGGGGCACTGCGATGCTCTTCACGCAGACGGGCGACCAGCCGGGGGTCGCGGTCGATGGCGATGAACGGAATGCCCCGTTCGCGCAGGATGGTGGCGACGATCTGACCGACCCGGCCGAAACCGACCAGGATGACGTGGTCGGCCACGTCGCGGGCATCGTCGTCGGGGGCCACCGCCTTGCCGTCGGCGGCATGGCCGCGCCGCGCCACCCAATCGCCCAGCCCGGCCAGGGCGGGCGTCACCGCCATGCTGACCGCCACCACCGAGGTCAGCAATTCGATCTGGTCGGGCGTCACCAGATTGGATTGCCCGGCGCGGGCCAACACCACGAAGGCGAATTCGCCGCCCTGGGCCAGCAACAGCCCCAGATGCAACGACGTGGTGAAGGGAAAGCGGCACAGCAGCGCCAGCAGGGTCAGCACCACCGCCTTGCCCACCACCAGCAGGCCGACGCCCGCCGCGATGTCGGGCAGGTCGGCCAGAACCTTGGTGGGGTCGACGGTCATGCCGACGGTCAGGAAGAACAGGCCCATCAGCAGGCCGCGCACCGGTTGCAGATCGGCCTCGACCTGATGGCGGTATTCGGTGCTGGCCAGCATGACGCCCGCCAGGAAGGCGCCCAGGCTGAGCGACAGCCCCGCCGCCTCGGTGGCGAAGCTGGTGCCGATCACCGTCAGCAGGGCGGCGCCCACGAACACCTCGGGCTGGCGGGTGGCGCTGACCACGTGGAACAGCGGTCGCAGCGCCAGCCGCGCCACCAGGAAGATCACCGCCATGGCCGCGATGGCCTTGGTGATGGCCAGGATTTCCTGCCACGCCACGGTCAGGCCGTCGCCGCCCAGATTGGGAATCGTCACCAGCAGCGGCACCACCGCCAGATCCTGAAGGATCAGCACCGCCACCGCCAGTCGGCCGACCTGGGAATTCAACTCGCCGCGTTCGGACAGGATTTGCAGCACGAAGGCGGTCGAGGAAAAGGCCAGGGCCACGCCGACCACGGCCGCGCCCTCGGCGCCCAGGCCGATGGTGCCGACCGCCGCCGCCGCCAGGGCGGCGGTGGCCGCCACCTGGGCGGTGCCCAGGCCGAAGATGAAGTTGCGGATGACCCGCAGGCGTTCCCACGACAGTTCCAGGCCGATCATGAACAGCAGGAACACGATGCCCATCTCGGCCAGGTTGCGGGCGCCGTCCTGGTCCGACATCAGGCCCAGCCCGGCCGGGCCGACCACGCTGCCCGCCAGCAGATAGCCCAGCACCGGGCTCAGGCGCAGGCGGTGGCATAGCGGCGACACCAGCACGGCGATGGCCAGGAAGATCAACGCATCTCTGAGGATGCCATGGTCCAAGATCGGAAGCCTTTCAGGTTGGGCGCCCCTTTCTAACTAAGCTCATGCGGTGTCGGAATTAAGGGAAAACGCCTATAGTGTGGAAATCTTCCTGCGGCTCCCCCTGGACAGCCCCCTGCCAAGGTCTTAAACCCGTTGGCGTAACGCAAAATGAAGGGAATTGCCCGTGATCGACAGCATGAACGTCGCGGTGCTGGTGTTGGCTGGGCTGGTGACGCTCAGCATCTTCTCCAGCCTGCTGTCGTTCCGCATCGGCGCGCCGTTGCTGCTGGTGTTCCTGGGCGTCGGCCTGCTGGCGGGCGATGGCGGTATCGGCGGCATCCGCTTCAACGACGCGGGCACCGCCTATATGGTCGGCAGCGTGGCGCTGGCGGTGGTGCTGTTCGATTCCGGCTTCCACACCCCGATCAAGGCGGTGCGCATGGCGGCGCTGCCATCGCTGTCGCTGGCGACGGTGGGCGTGCTGCTGACCGCCGCCATCGTCGCCGTGCCCGCCCATTACCTGCTGGGCCTGCCGTGGCTGGAAGGCATGCTGCTGGGGTCCATCGTCGCCTCGACCGACGCGGCGGCGGTGTTCTTTCTGCTGCGAGTCGGCGGCATCCATATCCGCGACCGCGTGCGCTCGATCCTGGAAGTGGAATCGGGGTCCAACGATCCCATGGCCATCTTCCTGACCCTGGTGCTGATCCGCTTTCTGGTCGACCGCTCCAGCCATACCGGTTTCGGCGGCTACGTCCTGCTGCACCTGACCATGGAATTCGGCATCGGCGGTCTGGCCGGACTGGTGGGCGGCGCCGCCATCGTCCAGGCGGTCAACCGGCTGGGCATCGAACGCGGCCTGTTGCCCATCGCCGGGCTGGCGCTGGCGCTGATGGTGTTCGCCGCCACATCGCTGGCCGGGGGCTCGGGCTATCTGGCGGTGTACGTGGCCGGGCTGGTGGCGGGCAATTCGCGGCTGGTGGCGCCGCACACCATGCGCCGTTTCCAGGACGGCGCCATCTGGCTGGCGCAGATCGCCATGTTCCTGACCCTGGGGCTGCTGGCCAGCCCCTCGCAGTTTCCGCCGATCCTGCTGCCCAGTCTGGGCATTGCCTTCGTGCTGATCTTCATCGCCCGGCCGCTGGCGGTGTGGGTCGGCCTGCTGCCGTTCCAGATGACCCATAACGAGATCGCCTTCGTGTCCTGGGTTGGGTTGCGCGGCGCGGTGGGCATCCTGCTGGCCATCCTGCCCATCATCTCGGGCATGGAGAACGGCTGGCTGTTCTTCAACGCCACCTTCATCGTGGTGCTGGTGTCGCTGGCGGTGCAGGGCTGGACCATCGGCCCGGTGGCGCGCTGGCTGGGTCTGGTGGTGCCGCGCCGCATCGGCCCGGTCGAACGCATGGAACTGGAAATTCCCGGCGCCGCCCACGAATTGGTGGCCTATCGCATCGTCGCCAATTCCCTGGTGGCCCAGGGCCACCGCCTGCCGCGCTGGGCGGCGCCGTCGCTGGTGGTGCGCGACGGGCGCTCGCTGCTGGGCTCGGGCGTGTCGTCGTTCAAGCCGGGTGACATGGTGTGGCTGTTCGCCAAGCCCGAGCGGGTGCCCCATCTGGACCGCCTGTTCGCCAGCCCGGCGCAGCAGGCGGAAGAGGACCGCCAGTTCTTCGGCGATTTCCCCATCGATCCCCGCGTGCGCATGGCCGAACTGGCGGTGATGTACGGCCTGCCGGTGCCCGAGGAAACCCGCGAGGTGACGGTGGCGCAATGGCTGGAATGGACGCTGGGCACCAGACCGGGCATCGGCGACCGCGTGCCGCTGGGCGAGGTGGAACTGATCGTCCGCGCCCTGGATGCCGACGATGCCATCAGCGAGATCGGTCTGGCCGCCGAGCCGACCCAGGTGGACAAACCGCGCCTGCCGCTGTTCCCCACGGGCCGCGAGGTCAAGGCCCGCGCCCGGCGGTGGGTCGGGCGGTTCCGGCGCCCCTAGGCCTCTCGGCCCGCAAGCAACGAAAAACCCCCGCCGTTTCCGGCGGGGGTTTTCCATTTCAGCCTGTGCCGAAGCTTACTGCTTCAGGGTCCAGGTGGCGGGCGAACGCCACATGCGGGCCTTGAGCAATTCGCGCTGGCACTTGAACTCGGACGGCAGGCGGTCGAGGAAGATGTCGAAATTGTCTTCCTGGCTGCGCGCCTCGGTGACACCGGCCTCGCGGTCGATGGTCATCAGTTCCTGGAACTTGTCCTTCGGATAGTCCAGGCCGTTCCAGTTCAGGTCGTCATAGGTGGGCACGTTGCCGAACGGGCTTTCCACCGCCGGGGCGCGGCCATGGACGCGGTCGACGATCCACTTCAGCACGCGCATGTTGTCGCCGAAGCCCGGCCACATGAACTTGCCGTTGGCATCCTTGCGGAACCAGTTGACGCGGAAGATGGCCGGCGGGTTGGCGACCTTGCGGCCCATGTCCAGCCAGTGGCTGAAGTAATCGGCCATGTTGTAGCCGCAGAACGGCAGCATGGCGAAGGGGTCGCGGCGGATGGCGGCCTGGCCGACGGCGGCGGCGGTGGCCTCCGAGCCCATGGTGGCGGCCAGATAGACGCCGTGCACCCAGTCGAAGGACTGGTACACCAGCGGCATGGTCTTGGACAGACGGCCACCGAAGATGAAGGCCGAGATCGGCACGCCGGCCGGGTTTTCCCAATCCGGGTCCACCGACGGGCACTGGCCGACCGGGGCGGTGAAGCGGGCGTTCGGATGGGCGGCCGGGGTTTCCGAGGCCGGGGTCCAGTCGTTGCCCTTCCAGTCGATCAGGTGCGCGGGCTTTTCGTCCGACATGCCTTCCCACCACACGTCACCGTCGTCGGTCAGCGCGACGTTGGTGAAGATGGAGTTCTTGGCGCAGGCGGCCATGGCGTTGGCATTGGTGTGATAGCCGGTGCCGGGGGCGACGCCGAAGAAGCCCGCTTCCGGGTTGATGGCGTAGAACTTGCCGTCGGCGCCGGGCTTGATCCAGGCGATGTCGTCGCCGACGGTCCAGATCTTCCAGCCGTCGAAACCGGCCGGCGGCTGCAACATGGCGAAGTTGGTCTTGCCGCAGGCCGACGGGAAGGCGGCGGCGACATAGGTCTTCTCACCCTCGGGGTTTTCCACGCCGACGATCAGCATGTGCTCGGCCAGCCAGCCTTCGGTGCGGCCCATGGTGGACGCGATGCGCAGCGCGAAGCACTTCTTGCCCAGCAGCGCGTTGCCGCCATAGCCCGAGCCGAACGACCAGATGGTGCGCTCTTCCGGGAAGTGGCTGATGGTGATGTTCTCGGGGTTGCACGGCCAGGTGACGTCCTTCTCACCCGCGGCCAGCGGGCGGCCGACCGAGTGCAGGCACTTGACGAAATCGCCGTCCTTGCCGATCAGGTCCAGCACGGCCTGACCCATGCGGGTCATGATGCGCATGTTGGTGCAGACATAGGGGCTGTCGGTGATCTCGACGCCGATATGGGCGATGTCCGAGCCCAGCGGACCCATGGAGAACGGCACCACGTACATGGTGCGGCCCTTCATGCAGCCGTCGTACAGCTTGCCCATGCGGGCCTTCATCTCGTCGGGGGCGACCCAGTTGTTGGTCGGGCCGGCGTCGTCCTTGTTGGCGCAGCAGATGAAGGTGCGATCCTCGACGCGGGCGACGTCGCGCGGGTCGGAACGGCAGAGATACGAATTGGGGCGCTTGGCCTCGTTCAGCTTGATCATCGTGCCGCCGGCGACCATCAGTTCGCACAGGGCATCGTACTCCCGCTCGGAGCCGTCGCAGATGTGGATTGCGTCGGGCTTGCACAGCTTCGCCATCTCGTCGATCCACGCCAGCAGTTTGGCGTTGACCGTGCTGCCGCCGGGAATACCGAGTTTAGTCATGATTACCGTTCTCCATCCCATTGATGGTGGCCGTTTCAAGCCCCCCTCGGATCGCCGCGTCCCGTTCGTCGGGATTGGCCCTCGTGGGTTTCGACCGCCGAAAATGGCGCGGGTCGTTCCCCGCGCCGCCGCCGTGAAGAGTTGCCGAATGTAACTGCCCGCAACCGCGCGGGCAATGGCCTTAGTGTCTTGGCGCCTATGCGAAAGGGTTAGCCGGAAGCATGATCCAGCGAATCGGCCAGCGCGGCGGGAAGGTCGCCGACCTGTTCAATCGGGGCGCGAATGTTCAGGCGGCGAAAATCCTGGCCGACACTCAGATCGGCGCCGTCGGGGTCCAGGGCGGCAATCCGCCAGCCGTCCAGCCGTGGGGCGAGGTCGCGGTTCAGCCGGTCCAGCAGGGCGGGCTCGGCGGCGCGCAGTTCCTCCACCGTGTCCGATGTCAGGCCGAACGGCGCGTCGAACCACACGGCGCGGCCGAAACCGCCGACGAAATGCGCCCGCGCGGGCGTCATCCGCCACAGGGCGAAATCGCCGAACCCGGCATACAGCGCGGCGCCGGGATGGCGGGCCAGGAAGCGGGCGCGCAGGGCGCCATCGGCCTCGGGCGGCAGCTTTTCCGCCCGGCCGCACAGGGTGACGCGGGGGCCGGTCTGCGGGTTGGGGTGGCCGTCGGTGCCGTCCAGCAGCAGCGAACAGCGGTCGTCCGCCATTAGGTTGCGGGTGTGGTCGGCCAACCCCGACAACAGCAGCAGCGGCGCCATGTCCAGGTCGAACGCCACCGTCACCAGCGAGACATAGGGCGTTTCCGCCCCCGCCAGAATGGTGCCCAGCGCCGCCTTGTGGCAGCCCCGCGCCACCAGCCGCAGGGCGCGGCGGTTGTCCTTGGGAAGTGTGTCGGGCATTTGATCGGGATCATGGGACATGACGTTGGTCCGGGCTTAGGCTTAGGATGCTCGTCCCGGCTGGTCGGACCAGCCGGGCGCATCGCCTGTCAATTCCGGGAAGGATCATCGCAGATGAAGACGTTGCTGGGAACCGTGCTCGCCGTCGCCATGGCCGGGCTGTCGCTGCCCGCTTTGGCCGGTCAGGCCAAGGTCGGCGCCATCGAGATCACCAGCGCCTGGGCGCGGGCCACCCCGGCCAAGGCCCCGGCGGGCGCCGCCTATGTCACCGTCGCCAATACCGGCGCCACCACCGACAATCTGATCGCCGCCGCCGCCGACGTGTCCAAGGTCGCGGAACTGCACACCCACGTCCACCAGGGCGACGTCATGCGCATGATGGCGGTCAGCAGCATCGAGATCCAGCCGGGCAAGACCGTGGCCATGGGGCCGGGCGGCCTGCACGTCATGCTGATCAACCTGAAGCAGCCGCTGAAGGAAGGCACCAGCTTTCCGCTGGAACTGACCTTCGACCAGGCGGGCAAGGTGTCGGTGACGGTCGAGGTGCTGCCGGTCGGCTCGCCCGGTCCGGCCGCTCCGGCCACGGGCCATCAGGGCCATTCCGGGCACTGAGAAAATAGAAGCCCCCTTCCCCCTGGGGGTGGGGAAGGGGGCTTGCCGTGCCCGCGGACGTTGGGGGGTGGGGCAGGAAGACGCCCACGGGCCGGGATCAGTTTGCTCGGGGATGTTCTTATTGGTTCGACAACATTTGAAGCACGATCACCGTCACGATCAGCAGGGTGCAGAGAAGGGCCAGCGGGCCTGAGCCGTCCCTGGCGATGCTGCGCGGCCTGTTCCGGTTGTTGTTATGGTCGTTCGCCGGTTTCATCGCCGTCATCCCTTGCCCTTCGTGATTGAGGCCATCATGACGCACGCATGCAAACGGCATTCGCGCCGTGCATGAGCATGCGCGCAACAGGATATGACAATGGTATTAATGGTGGCGTTTTTTTGCCGTTCTTAGACCGTGATGCAGAAAATCTGCATCACGTATTGCCCCTCGCCGGGCGGGCGCCTCCGCGCCCTTGTGGGCGAAGCCCACCCTAGCAAGGCTCGGGCCGCCCTGCGGGCGTCGTTTGCCCCTACGGGGCGGCACGGCCGCGCCCGCAATGGGCGCAGGAGCCGCGCGGCTCTAAGCGATTTTTTCCATCAGCGCCAGGGCATCGGCGCGGCTGCGCGGCAGCGGCGCGTCGGGGGCCAGCCAGCCGCGTTCGCGGGCCTTGAGCCCCAGTTCCAGCAACAGCGGCGGCTTCAGCCGCGCCTGGGCCAGCGCGTCGTGGTCGGCCAGCACGTCCTGGGGGCGCCCCTGGCGGATGACGCGGCCGCCGACGAACACCGCCACCGCATCGGCCCACGACCACGCCAGATCCACGTCATGGGTGGTGAAGACCAGGGTGGCGCCCCGGGCGCGCAGCTTGTCCAGCGCCGCCAGCAGGTGCACGGCGCCGAACTGGTCCATTCCGGCGGTGGGTTCGTCCAGCAACAGCACGTCCGGCCGCATGGCCACCGCTCCGGCGATGGCGGCGCGCTTCTTTTGCCCGAAGGACAGCATATGGGTGGGGCGGTCGGCCAGGTCGGTGATGCGCAGGGCGGCCAGCGCCTCGTCCACCCGCTGGCGGGTTTCGTCGTCCGACAGGCCCAGGTTCAGCGGTCCGAACGACACGTCCTCGGCCACCGAGGCGGCGAACAACTGGTCGTCCGGTTCCTGCAACACCAGTCCGACCCGCCGCCGCCATGCCGCCAGGACGGCGCGGCCATGGCTTTGGACGGCACCGTCCAGCAGCACCTCGCCCGCGCCGGGGCGCAAGGTGCCGTTGAGGTGCATCAGCAAGGTGGTCTTGCCCGCGCCGTTCGGCCCCAGGATGGCCAGACGCTGGCCGCGCTCCACCCGCAAATCCAGTCCGTCCAGGGCGGGCACGCCGCCGGGATAGGCATAGGTCAGGCCGCGGGCTTCCAGAATCACATCCATAATCCCGCCCCTCCCAGGGCGATCAGCAACAGCAGAATGGCGGCCAGCACCCGCCGGTCGGCGGGGCGGGTGGGCGACAGGGTACGCAGCGAGCCGTCGAAGCCGCGTGCCGCCAGCCCCACCTCCAGCCGCCGGGCGCGGTCCAGGGCGCGCGGCAGCAGCACCCCCGCCAGCAGGCCGGTCGAGCGGATGCGCCGCCGCCAGCCGAAGGTGCCCAGCCGCGATTCCTGGCTGGCATGGATGGCGGCGGCGGTGTCCAGCAGCACGAACAACAGACGATAGGTGGTCAGCGCCACCTCGGCCACCTCGGGCGGCAGGCCCAGACGGCGCAAACCCTGGACCAGATCGCTGGCCGGGGTGGTGACGGTCAGCAACAGCATGGCCGATACCGCCGCCACGGCACGCAGCACCAGCAGCGCCGCCTGCCAGGCGCCGCCGGGGGAAAAATGCAGGCCGTCGGCGCCGCCCTGGACCAGCAGGGTGGCGGCGCCGGTCAGGATGAAGGCCAGCGGGCCGAGAAACAGCCGGAACAGCGCGGCGGGCGGCGTTCCGGCGGCCAGGGCGGCGGCCAGCGCCGCCGCCAGCACCAAAGCGGCCCCCGGCCAGGGCGGCAACGCCAGGGCCAGGGTCAGCAGGCCCAGCGACAGCAGGGCCTTTTCCGCCAGGGACCGTTTCCGCCAACGGCTGGTATGGGCCAGCCGGTCGGAAGAGATCATTTGTCGCCGCGCCGTCCCTTGACGTAGCCCAGCACATAGCCGAGCACGCCCGCGCCCAGCGCCGCCTGCAAGGCGAAGAACAGGCTTTCGATCTCGCCCGAGGGCGGCGACCAGATGGGTTCGAACCACGGCTCGTAACCGGTTTCGACGATGGCGTCCTTGGCCGCGCCGTCGGCGCCGCCGTATTCGCCGGGCAGGTTCAGCAGCATGGGGGCGGCCACCAGCAGGGCGGTGGCGGCCAGCAGCACGATGTTCTTGGACCGGGTCGTCATCATCACGCCTTCACCTCCACCTTGCCGTGGCGCGCGGCCAGGGCGTTGACCACCACCACCGTCAGCAGGCCCTCGGCCACCGCCAGCGGAATCTGGGTCAGGGCGAAGATGCCCGCGAACTTGGCGAAGGCGCCGCCGAAGCCGGAAACCGCGTCGGGAAAGGCCAGCGCCAATTGCAGCGACGTCACCACATAGGTGCCCAGATCACCGGCAAAGGCGCCCAGGAACACCGCCAGCCCGGCGGGCGCGCCCAGCTTGCCCGCCAGCTTCCACACGCCCCAGGCGATCCACGGACCGGCGACGGCCATGGAAAACACGTTGGCGCCCAGGGTGGTCAGGCCGCCATGGGCCAGCAGCAGCGCCTGGAACAGCAGGACGATGGTGCCCAGCACCGCCATGACCGCCGGGCCGACGGTGATGGCGCCCAGGCCGGTGCCGGTGGGATGCGAGCACGAGCCGGTGACGCTGGGCATCTTCAGCGCCGACAGCACGAAGGCGAAAGCCCCGGCGGCGCCCAGGGTCAGACGCGCCTCGGGATGCTCGGCCACCACTTTCTTCAGGCGCATGGCGCCCGCGACCACGAACGGCGCGGCCGCGACGGTCCAGCCCACGGCGTGGGCAACCGGAAGGAAACCTTCCATGATATGCATGACAATCCACCTTCAAACCGCGAAAGCGGGCGCACAATCCGCCCTTCCAGCGGAAAGGCCGACTTCACGATTCCAGGACACCCCGCCTGGAAAAGCGTGCGCACGCGGGTGCGATGGCAGGTCTCCTGGCTCGCGGGTCATGGGGTCCGGCATAGCCTTCCCGGCTTTGATCGTCCCGCGGTGGATCGCGTGGACGGGCCAGTGGCATCGCAAACGGCCGGAACCTCTCCGCCTACAGTTGCGGGGGCAGCCCCGGAATAAGCCGCCTTTTCGGCGTCCGTACCGGGTTCCCTTTTCACCCCTTCGCAACGGCGTTGCGTTGGGGAACCATCGGCCGGGACTATAATTTCGCCGCAATCAGGGTGTCAATTGCCGCGAACACGGCAGGGGCGGGCTTGCCAGCCGCGCGCGATTGCGCAACCCTGCGGCAAAGCGTGTTTCAGGCAAGGATGCAGACGCCGTGACCCATACCATCGCCCTGGTCGACGACGACCGCAACATCCTGACCTCGGTGTCCATGGCGCTGGAGGCCGAGGGCTTCAAGGTCCGCACCTACAACGACGGCGCCGAGGCGCTGCGCGGGCTGACCGCCCAGGCCGCCGATCTGGCGGTGCTGGACATCAAGATGCCGCGCATGGACGGCATGGAATTGTTGCAGCGCCTGCGCAAGCAATCGGCCATTCCGGTGATCTTCCTGACCTCGAAGGACGACGAGGTGGACGAGTTGCTGGGCCTGCGCATGGGCGCCGACGATTACATCAAGAAGCCGTTCTCGCAGAAGCTGCTGATCGAACGCATCCGCGCCCTGCTGCGGCGGCTGGAGGCGGCGTCCGAGCCGGAACAGCCCGGTTCCGGCTCGACCCTGGTGCGCGGCCAACTGGTGCTGGACCAGGCCCGCCACATCTGCACCTGGAAGGGTGAAAAGGTCGATCTGACCGTCACCGAGTTCCTGATCCTCAAATCGCTGGCCCAGCGTCCCGGCCACGTCAAGAACCGCGACCAGTTGATCGACTCGGCCTATGGCGAGCACATCTACGTGGACGACCGCACCATCGACAGCCACATCAAGCGGCTGCGCAAGAAGTTCCGCGAGGTGGACGACGATTTCGCCCATATCGAAACCCTGTACGGCGTGGGCTACCGCTATCGTGACGATTCCCTCTGACGGCAACGCCCCGCCCCGGCGGCGCTTCCGGCGCTGGCGGCCGCTGAAATCGCCGCTGACCCGGCGCATCCTGGCGGTCAATCTGGTGGCGCCCATCCTGCTGGTGGCCGGTCTGTTCTATATGGACCGCTACAAGCAGGGGCTGATCCAGGGCGAACTGGCCGGCCTGACCACCCAGGCCGAGATGGTGGCGGGCGCGGTGGGCGAGGGCGCGGTCAGCGAACAGTCGCTGGGCTTCCTGGAGCTCAATTCCGATCTGGCGCAGCAGATGGTCCGCCGTCTGGCCCAACCCGCCCAGGTGCGCGCCCGGCTGTTCGACGCGGTGGGCGACCTGGCCGCCGATTCCCGCTATCTGCTGTCGGTCAAGGGCAACATCCTGATCGAGGAATTGCCGCCGCCCGCCGGGCATGGCTGGGGGGCCGAGATGGCGCAATGGTGGGACGGATTGTCCACCTGGATGCCCGAGGACGACACCCTGCCGCCCCACCCCGAGCACATGGTCAACGAACGCGCCGACCATTGGCCCGAGGCCATGGCCGCCCTGTCGGGACGCAACGCCGCGGCGGTGCGGTCGCGGCCGGGCGGGCTGATGCTGTCGGTGGCGGTGCCGGTGCAACGCTACAAGCAGGTGGTGGGCGCCCTGGTGGTGCAGGCCGACGGCCGCAACGTGGCGAAAAGCCTGTTCCAGGTGCGGCTGAACATCCTGCAAATCTTCGTGGCGGCGCTGACCGTCACGGTGGGGCTGTCGTTCTACATGGCGGGCACCATCGCCCGGCCCATCCGCCGTCTGGCCCTGGCGGCCGAGCAGGTGCGCCACGGCCACGGCCGCCGCCACCGCATCCCCGACCTGGGCGACCGCCATGACGAGATCGGCGAATTGTCGCAGGCGCTGAAGGAAATGACCGAGGCGCTGTGGAACCGCATGGACGCCATCGAACGCTTCGCCGCCGACGTGGCGCACGAGATCAAGAACCCGCTGACCAGCGTGCGCTCGGCGGTGGAGACGGCGGCGCGGCTGACCGACCCCGAGAAACAGCGCAAGCTGCTGGCCATCGTCCAGGACGACGTGGAACGCCTGAACCGGCTGATCACCGACATCTCGGACGCCTCGCGCATCGACGCCGAATTGTCGCGCGCCGAGACCGAGCCGGTGGCCATGGCCGCCATGCTGGAAACCCTGGGCGACATCTATCGCTCCACCGCCGAGGACGGCGCCGTGCAGTATGCGGTGCGGGTGCCGTCGGGCGACCCGCTGGTGGTGTCGGGCATCGAGGGGCGGCTGGTGCAGGTGCTGCGCAATTTGATCGGCAACGCCGCCTCGTTCAGCCCGCCCGGCGGCACCATCGCGTTGGCGGCGCAACGGGACGGCAAGTTCGTCCGCGTCACCGTCGAGGATGACGGCCCCGGCATTCCCGACAACAAGCTGGAGGCCATCTTCGACCGTTTCTATTCGGAACGGCCGCAGACCGAGAAATTCGGCACCCATTCCGGCCTGGGCCTGTCCATCAGCAAACAGATCGTCCAGGCCCATGGCGGCCGCATCTGGGCCGAAAACCGCGCCGAAGGCGGCGCCCGTTTCGTGGTGATGCTGCCCTTGACGGGCAATGGCTGACGCGTTTTACATCCTGTGATAGCATCTCTCCCCAATCAACCCTGGGGAGGGATGTCATGCGCCGTCTGTTCGTTGTCGCCGCCGCCGTCGCTTTGTCGGCCTGTTCCGCCACCGCCTCGTTGTCCGATGGCGACCGCTATGTGGCCGCCGTCAAGGATGCCGCCTGGGCCTCGCCCGACAAGGTGCTGCCGTTGCGGCCGCTGCCCGATGGCGACAGCGTCACCGTGGTCAGTTGGACCGGCAGCCGCGACCCGCTGGCCTGCGCCGACGGCACTTGCCCGGTGCCGCGTGCCGGGTCGACCCGCGATGCCGACCGCACCTGGGTGACGCTGGCCGGTGAAGTGCGCGACCGCTGCAAATCGTGGGGCCTGTCGGGGGCGGCGCTGACCCGCCGCCTGGAACAGGTGCTGGGCCTGCCGCCGGGCGGCAAGTATCCCCGCGTCTTCGTGGAATTCAGCGTGCCGCGCGCCGCCCTGGCGCGGCCCTGCGTCGGCCAGGGGCAGGATGCCCAGGGCCGTCCGGTCTGCACCCCGGCCTTGACCGGCACGCTGGCGGCGGCGGATGCCACCCAGACCTTCGCGGCGCTGACCATGGCGTCGTCCTACACCACCGTCGGCGGTTATCCCTATACCCGGCTGGGCTATACCTACGACTGGGCACCCGATGCCAGGGCCGATCATTACGGCGCCTCGGAACTGGTGGTGCTGCCCGCCACCCCGGCCACCATTCGCGGGCAGTGGGACAGCGACGCCTATTGCCGCTGAATGCGGTGGGCTTGACTCCCCTCGCGGGTCCATCCACCCTCTCGGCATGCATCTGGTTCATGCCACCAGCGTCGAGATCGGCGGCCATGCCGTGCTGATCCGCGGCCCCTCGGGCGGGGGCAAGTCCGATCTGGCGCTTCGCCTGATCGATGGCGGCGCCGTGCTGGTGGCCGATGACCAGACCGCCATCAGCAACGATGGCGGCCGCCTGTTCGTCGCCTGCCCCGACACCATCGCCGGTCTGCTGGAAGTGCGCGGCCTGGGCATCGTGCGCCTGCCGCACCGCGCCCGCGCGCCGCTGGCCCTGGTGGTGGATCTGGTGGCGGCCAAGGACGTCGAGCGTTTGCCCGAGCCGTCCTCGGCGCAATTCCTGGGCGTCATGCTGCCGCGCGTGGCCCTGGCGGCGTTCGAGGCGTCGGCCCCGGCGAAGGTTCGTCTTGCGATGCTTTCGGCAACGCGGGATATAATGCGGCCGTGATGACGGATTTCCCCCCTCCCTCCGACACCGCCTGTCGTACCGTGCCGCCCGTGGGGCGGACCGATGGCCGTGTGCTGATCGTCACCGGCCTGTCCGGGGCGGGCAAGACCTCGGCGCTCAAGGTGCTGGAGGATCTGGGATACGAGGCGGTGGACAATCTGCCGGTCAGCCTGTTGACCGCGCTTGTGCGTCCCGGCATGGCCGAGGATTCCGGCGAAAGGCGGCCGCTGGCCGTGGGCATCGACATCCGCACCCGCGATTTCGGGGTCGAGCCCATCGGCCGCACCCTGGATTTGCTGGCCGCCGACCCCGGCATCGACGTGCGGGTGCTGTTCCTGGATTGCGACGACGAGGTGCTGTGTCGCCGCTTCACCGAGACGCGGCGCCGCCATCCCCTGGCGGTGGACCGGCCGCTGGTGGACGGCATCCGCCACGAACGCACCCTGGTGTCGCCGCTGAAGCGCCGCGCCGACGTGGTGTTCGACACCACCGCCCTGGCGCCCGGCGAGTTCAAGCAGGCGCTGGGCAGCCATTTCGGGCTGGCCGCCGGGCAGGGGCTGATGGTGTTCGTCACCTCGTTCGCCTATCGCAACGGCCTGCCGCGAGAGGCGGATCTGGTGTTCGACGCCCGCTTCCTGTCCAACCCCCATTACGTGCCGACGCTGCGGCCGCTGACCGGGCGCGATGCCGGGGTCGCGGAATACGTGGCGCAGGACGCCGATTATCCGGCATTCTTCCAATCCCTGACCGGTCTGCTGGCGCCGCTGCTGCCGCGCTTCGCCGCCGAGGGGAAAAGCTATCTGACCATCGCCGTCGGCTGTACCGGGGGACGGCACCGTTCGGTCTTCGTGAGCGAAAGGCTGGCGGAATGGTTGAAACAACAAGGGGTCCGCGTCGAGCTGCGTCACCGCGAGCTGGACGAGGGGGGAGTCTGACAAGGGGATGGCTATGATCGGATTGGTACTTGTCACCCATGGTCGACTGGCCGACGAACTGGTCGCCGCCATGGAACATGTGGTCGGGCCGCAGCCCAATGTGGGCGCCGTCTGCATCGGCCCCGAGGACGACATGGAACAGCGCCGCAACGACATTCTGGAACAGGTGGCGCGCTGCGATGCCGGGGCCGGGGTGGTGTTGTTGACCGACATGTTCGGCGGCACCCCGTCCAATCTGGCCATTTCCATCATGGACAAGGCCCATGTGGAGGTGATCGCCGGGGTCAACCTGCCCATGCTGATCCGTCTGGCCAGCGTCCGCCATTCCGAACCGCTGGTTTCGGCCGTGGCCGCCGCCCAGGAAGCGGGCCGCAAATACATCAACGTCGCGTCGAAACTGCTGTCCTAGGACTGGAAATGACCGAAGGGCTGAAGCGCTCTGCCACTATCTGCAACCGGCGCGGCCTGCATGCCCGCGCCGCCGCCAAGTTCGTCAAGCTGGCGGCCACGTTCGACGCCCAGGTTCACGTTTCCCATCGCGGCACCGAGGTGTCGGGCCTGTCCATCATGGGCCTGATGATGCTGGCCGCCGCCCCCGGCTGCTGCGTCGAACTGCGCGCCGACGGCGCCCAGGCCGGGGCGGCGCTGGATGCGCTGTGCGGGCTGATCGCCCAGAAATTCGACGAGGAAGATTAACTTCCCGCGTAAACAAGACCACAGGGACGGACACGTTCGGGAAGGAGAGGGATGAGCCCCGCGAAAAACACCGCACCCCCCGCCGCTCCCGAATGCCGTCCCGGCGCCGAACTGGTGTTCGATGGCGCCGCCGTAAGCCGGGGCATCGCCATCGGAATCGTCCATCGCCATGATTCGGAAACGGTGACGGTGGCGGAAATCCGCCTGCCCGCCGCCCGGGTCGAGGCCGAGCTGCTGCGCTTCACCGAAGCGGCCGAGCGCGCCGGGCGGCAGGTGGCCGAACTGCAAACCCGGGCCGAGGGGCTGGAGGGCGCGGCGGCCGAGGAACTGGGCTATCTGCTGGACGCCTATCAGCAGATGCTGCGCGGCTCGCGGCTGATCCGCGGCGTGCGCGACCGCATCGAAAAGGACCGCATCAACGCCGAGGCCGCCGTCCAGCGCGAGATCGACGTCATCGCCCGCGGCTTCGAGGCCATGCAGGATTCCTACCTGTCGGCCCGCGTCGCCGACATCCGCGACCTGGGGCGCCGCCTGATCCGCAATCTGACCGGCGCCAGCTATCGCCCGTTCCAGGTGTTGCCGCGCAACGCCATCATTCTGGCCGAGGAACTGACCCCGGCCGACACCGCCCTGCTGGACCCGCGTCAGGTGGCGGGCATCGCCACCGTGCTGGGCGGCGCCGAAAGCCATACCGCCATCATGGCCCGCTCGCTGGGGCTGCCCGCCGTGCTGGGCGTGGCCGGGCTGATGAAATGCGTGCGCTCGGGCGACGTGGCGGTGATCGACGGCCGCGCCGGGCGGGTGGTGATCAACCCCAGCCCGGCGCGGCTGGCGGAATACCGCCGCCAGCGCGCCGCCTTCCTGCGCGGCCGCCGCGCCCTGGCGCGGCTGCGCGACCTGCCCGGCCTCACCACCGACGGCGCCCGCATCGCCCTTCAGGCCAATATCGAACTGCCCGGCGAGGTGGAATCGGTGCTGGCGGCCGGGGCCGAGGGCATCGGCCTGCTGCGCTCGGAATTCCTGTACATGAACCGCGACGACCTGCCCGGCGAGGACGAGCAGGCGCAGGTGTTCAAGGATCTGGTGACGCGCATGGCCGGGCGCCCCGTCACCATCCGCACCCTGGACGTGGGCGGCGACAAGCTGGCGCGCGGCCTGGGTATCCAATCGGGCGCCAATCCGGCGCTGGGGCTGCGGGCGGTGCGGCTGTCGCTGGCCCAGCCCGATCTGATCGAGGCGCAACTGGCGGCCTGCCTGCGCGCCTCGGCCTTCGGGCCGGTGCGCATCCTGATCCCCATGGTCACGACCGTCGAGGAATTGCGGGCGGTGCGCGAAATCCTGGACCGGGTGGTGCGCCGCCTGCGCCGCGACAAGGTGCCCATGGCCGAGCCGCTGCCGCCGCTGGGGGTGATGATCGAGGTGCCGGGCGCCGCCCTGGCCGCCGATTCCCTGGCGTGGCACGCCGATTTCTTCGCCATCGGCACCAACGACCTGACCCAGTACACCCTGGCCATCGACCGCACCGACGAAAGCGTCGCCCATCTTTACAACCCGCTGCACCCGGCGGTGCTGCGGCTGATCCAGTTCTCGGCCGAGGCGGCGCTGCGCGCCCGCATTCCCATCTGCGTCTGCGGCGAGGTGGCGGGCGACCCCCGCTTCACCGCCCTGTTGCTGGGCCTGGGCATCCGCGACCTGTCCATGTCGGCCACCAACATTCCGGTGGTCAAGCAACGGGTCCGCGCCCTGGACCTGATGGCCGCCACCCGCCGGGCACGGGTGATCATGGACCAGAGCGACAGTGCCCGCATCGCGCAATTGCTGGATGGATTCAACGCAGGGGAGGGATGATGATGATGCGTCTGTTCGCGGGGGCCGTGCTGGCCCTGATGCTGCCCGCCGCCGCCTTGGCGGGCGAGGCTTATCCGGCGGTCAAGCTGCTGGAAACCGGAACCACCGTGACCGGCGAGACGGTGGTCTATCCCGCCAGCGGCCCGGCCAAGGTCAGCGCCATCGTCGTCACCATCGCGCCGGGGGCGGAAACGGTGCTGCACCACCATCCGGCGCCCATGTTCGCCTATATCCTGGACGGCGAGGTCAGCGTCGATTACGGCGCCGCCGGAATCCAGGTCTATCGCGCCGGGCAGGCGTTCATGGAGGCCATGGCGGTGACGCACAAGGGCACCAATACCGGCACGGTGCCGGTGCGCATCCTGGCGGTGTCCATGGGCGCCGAAGGCACCGCCAACGTGGTGGTGGATGCTAAGTAAGCCGGTCCACCTTGCGCAAGGCGGGGAATTTCCACGCCCATAGCGCCGCCACCGCCAAGGTGCCGACGCCGCCGACGATCACCGCCGGGACGGTGCCGAACAGGGCGGCGGTGACGCCGGATTCGAATTCGCCCAATTCGTTGCTGGCGCCGATGAACACGAAGTTCACCGCCGACACCCGGCCGCGCATGTCGTCGGGGGTGCGGGCCTGCACCAATGTCTGGCGCACCACCACGCTGACCATGTCGGCGCCGCCCAGCACGGCCAGCGCCGCCAGCGACAGCCAGAAACTGGACGACAGGCCGAAGGCGATGGTGGCCAGTCCGAACACCGCCACCGCCAGGAACATCTTGTGTCCGGCGGCGCGCTCCAGCGGGTGGTGGGCCAGCCACAGCGCCATCAGCGCGGCACCGGCGGCGGGCGCGCTGCGCAACAGGCCCAGCCCGACCGGCCCCACATGCAGGATGTCGCGGGCGAAGATGGGCAACAGCGCGGTGGCGCCGCCCAGCAGCACCGCGAACAGGTCCAGCGACACCGCGCCCAGGATGTCCTTGCGCGTCCACACATAGCGCACGCCCGCCAACAGCCCGACCAGCCCGGTCTCGACGGCGGCATGCACCACCAGCTTGGTTTTCAGCCGCGCGGTGGCGATGGCGGCGCCGGTCATCATGATGGCGGCGACGGCGTAGACGGTGGTGACGCCGAAGGCGTACAGCACGCCGCCCAGGGCCGGACCGGCGATCACCGCCGTCTGGAAGGCGCTGGACACCCAGGCGACGGCGCGCGGGAACATCTCGGCCGGGACCAGATGGGGCACCAGCGACTGGCTGGCGGGCTGCATGAAGGCGCGGGTGGCGCCCATCACCGCCAGCACCGACAGCAATGCCGCCAGCGACGGCGCCGGGGCCAGCGACAGCACCAGCAGCGCCGACAGGCACGCCACCTCCATCAGCAGGCAGACCAGCAGCACCCGGCGGCGGTCGAAGCGGTCGGCCACATGTCCGGCGGGCAGGGCGCTGAACAACGCGGGCAGGAACTGCACCAGCCCGACCATGCCCAGATGCAGCGGGTCGCCGGTCAGGTCATAGACCTGCCAGCCCACCGCGACGCCGACCATTTGCAGTGCCAGGGTGGCCAGGAAGCGGGTGGCCAGGAACGAGCGGAAATCGCCGAGGGCAAGCACGGCGCGGGCGTTGGGCGTGGTCATGGCGGCGACATTACGGCCGCCGCTTGATCGAAGACAAGGCACGCGGGCGCAGGGCCGGGCAGCGTGGACGCATGAGCAGACTTTTCGTTCCCCTGGGCGTGCTGATCATGGCCGCCTCGCTTCTGGCCGCAGGCGCTGCCGTGGTCGTCGGCACCCTGCAATGGCTGGGCGTCATGGCCCCGCTCAGCAATTCGTTGCCGCCGCAATCCCTGGTGGTCGGCGGCCTGTTCCTGGGCACGCCCCTGGCCGCCTTGGGCTGGGGCCTGGTGTGGTTCGGCCGCTGGCTGCGCGATAACGGCTGATCAGCGGCGCAGGCCGTTCACCGCCATGCGCGTCATGCGCACGCCTTCCTCCGTCAGATCGAACGGCCGCCCGCCCGCCGCCCAGCGCAACGCCGTGCCCTGAACCACCGCCAGCAGCATGTGCGCGGCGTCGGCCGCCGACACGGCGGCGGCGAACAGGCCGATGGCGCGGCCGTCTTCCACCGCCCGCGCCAGGGTGGCGTGAAAGCGGCCGACCAGCCGACGGCTGCCGTGGTCGATGGCGGCGCAGCTTCGGCGCAATTCCGGCGACAGCAGCACCAGCGGCATGGCGGGAAAGCGCGTCACGAAATCCAGATGGGCGGCGACCACCGCTTCGACCTTGCGGTCGGACGGGGCGCGGGCCAGGGCGTCGTCCCAGATCCGCACCAGGTTTTCCTCCAGCCATCCGACCACCGCCTGCCACATGTCGTCCTTGCGCGGGAAGTGGCGGAAGATGGCGGGCTGGGTCACGCCGATGCGGCGGGCGATGGCGTCGGCGGTGGTGTCGCCCAGGCCGATCTCGGCGGCCAGCGCCAGGGCGGTGGCGACGATCTCGGCCCGGCGTTCGGCGGCGCTTTTGCGTTGTCGGGTCATGGGGCGGGCTCGTGGGGGGCCAGGGCGCCGTCGCGCAGGCGGTGGATGACGTCCAGCTTGCCCATGATCTTCTCGTCGTGGGTGACGACGATCACCGCCGCCCGCTGTTCCTCGGCCACCTTGCGCAACAGAGTCATGACGATGGACGCGCGCTCGGAATCCAGGGCGGCGGTGGGCTCGTCGGCCAGGATGATCCGCGGCCGGTTGGCCAGGGCGCGGGCGATGGCGACGCGCTGGGCCGGGCCGCCCGACAATTGCGATGGCCGCGCCAGGGCGCGGTCGCCCACTTGCAGGTAATCCAGCAAGTCCAGGGCGCGGCGGCGGGCGGCGGCGCGGTCCGCTCCGGCCAGGGTCAGCACCACCTGGACGTTCTCGACCACGCTGAGGAACGGGATCAGGTTGTGGAACTGAAAGATGAAGCCGATCTTTTCCAGCCGCAGGCGGCGCAGGTCGGTGCGGCGCCAGCGGCCGTCGAACACCGTTTCGCCGTCCAGTTCCATGTGCCCGGCGCTGGGATCGACGATGGCGCCGATCAGGTTGAGCAAGGTGCTCTTGCCCGAGCCGGACGGCCCCAGCAGACCGGCGACGCTGCCCGCGTGGAAGTCCAGGTCCAGCGGGCGCAGGGCATCGACACGGGTGGCGCCGTCGCCGTAATGCTTGGCGATGCCGCGCAGGCGGATCAGGGTGTCGGCCATGCCTCAGCCCCCCAGCGCGCGGGCGGGATCGACCCGCAGGGCGGCGCGCACCCCGAACAGGCTGGCGGCGACGCAGATCACCAGCACCACCGCCCCCAGCCGCGCCACGTCGGGCGTCTCGATCAGCACCCGGCGGGGGAAATGCGGCGCCGCCACCATGATCAGCGTGCTGCCCAGCACGAAGGCGATGCCGCCCAGGGCCAGCGCCTGCTGCATGATCAGGCCGATGATGGCCCGGTCGGGGGCGCCGATCAGCTTGAGGGTGGCGATCTCGCGGGTTTTGTCCATGGTCATGGTATAGATGATCAGCGCGATCACCACCGCCGACACCGCCAGCAAGACGGCGGTGAACAGGCCGATCTGGCGGCGGGCCTTTTCCACCACCGAGGTCAGCAGCAAGCCTTCCTGCGCCTCTTGCTCCAGGGCCGTCAGATGCTTCCAGCGGCTGATGGAGCGGGCCACGGCGGCGGGGTCGGTGCCGGGGGCCACCCGCGCCACCACGGCGTTGACCTGCTGGCGGTTGGCGCTTTCGCCCCGTGCCGCCTGATTGCGCGCCGCCGCGCCCTCCAGGGTGAATTGCAGTTTCTGGGCGTCCTTCAGGCTGATGTAGACCACCGGGTTGCCGCCGGAATCCACCTGCCCGACGGTGTGGCCGACCACGGTGAAGGTGTCGGTGCCCAGGCGCAGGCGGCCGCCCAGCGGCAGGCCCGAACGGCGGTCGGCCACCATCTCGAAATGGCTGCGTTCGATGGCGCGGCCCGCCGCCAGCCGGGCGGGGCCGCCCGGCCGCCCCGGTTCGTGGCCGACCACGAACAGGCGCAGCGGCTTTTCCGCGAATTCCACCTGGACCGACTGATAGGTCACGGTTCCCGCCTCGGCGACGCCATGCATGCGGGCGACGCTGTCGCGGGCGTCGCGGGGAATGCGCGACGATTCGGCGAACGGGCCGCGCGTGCCGCCCTCGACCACCCACAGATCGGCGGCCGGGGCCCGCACCAGCGCCAGGGCGTCGTCCACCAGACCGCGATAGATGCCGATCATGGACAGCACCACCCCCAGCAGCAGCGACACCCCCACCGCCGTCAGGGCGAAGCGTCCGGCGCGGTGCCGGATGTCGCGCAGCGCCAGGTTCACGGCGCGTCCCCGGCGGTGCGGATGAACGCCTCGGCCTGTTCGCCCAGATGCAGGTCGGCGGGCGGGGCATCGAAGGCGATTCCGACCCGGCGTTCCTCGGACACGCGGTCGCTTTCGATGTTGATGCGGGCGACGCGGCCGGGGAAACGCTGTCCGGGCAACGAGCGCAGGACGATGTCGGCCGGTTGCCCCAGACGCAGCGGCCCGGCCCGCGATTCGTCCACGAACGCCTGAACCCACACGGTTTCCGGCGCGGCCACGGTGAACAGCGGCGTGCCGCCCGGCAGGGCGGTGCCCACTTCGCGGGCGCGTTCCACCACCACGCCGTCATAGGGCGCGGTCAGGGTGTGCTTGTCCAGGGTGGCATTGGCCAGTTGCAGCGCCGCCTGGGCGGCGGCCAGGGCGCCGCGCGCCGCCTCCAGGTCGCTGGCGGCCACCGCCACGTCGGCCGCCGCCACGTCGGCGGTGGATTGCGCGTCCTCGGCCGCCTCGACCGAGACGGTGCCGTTGCGCGCCAGACTTTGGCGGCGCTGGTTGACGTTGCGGCGCTGGGATTGCAGCGCCCGCGCCCGTTCCAGCCGGGCCTGGGCCTGAACCACCGCCGCCTGGGCCTGACGCGCCCCGGCCTCGGCCTGGGCCACCCGGGCGGCCTGTTCGCGGCTGTCCAGCCGGGCCAGCACCTGCCCGCGCGTCACCCGGTCGCCGTGATCGGCGTGCAGTTCCGCCACCGTCCCGGCGATGTCGAAGCCGATGCGCGACAGGATGCGGGCCTCGATTGTGCCCAGGCCATAGATTGTGACGTCGTCGCGCGGCACCGGCGCGGGCTGGGCCACGGGGCGGGTCGGCGCCAGGACGGCGGCCAGGGCGGCCAGCCCCAGCAGCAGCGGCACGGCGAACAGGACGGAGCGACGACGCATTTTGGCCTCGAATTAGTAAGTATGTGCAAACTAACTAATTCATGCCGCCAGCGTCAAGCCCGGTGCCAGAGCGGACAGGCGGCGGAAAAACGCCGTGCCGCGATCGGGCTGCCGCCCGAACCCGCCCGGAGGCACAGCCTCATATACGCTAACTTAGCAGCGCGTGATGAACAATGAATTCACCACAGAGACACAGAGGCACAGAGATACCCGCCAGAATTGAGGTAATTCGTTCACCACGGCTCCAATCTCTCTGTGCCTCT